>NZ_JAUOQN010000020.1:0-75460 GCF_030547555.1 Salipiger sp. 1_MG-2023
CTCGCGAACCGAGCTGCATCGAACGCCAGCTCAAGGGAAAACGTTCCTTACAGCAGGTGTTTTTCAGCGGCCTGTTAGATCGGAGCGGCGGGCGAGAACGACAGTCTTGATACCAAGCCCGTCGGGGGACGGGGCTTCACCCGCCACGACAGCTGCCCGAAGGTCCTTCTATCCGCAATCGCTCTCACCGCGGCCCTCGATGCCGGCAAAGGTGCCATCCCCGAGTGTCATCAGACCATCGGGTTCGATCAGCCGTCGGGGGAGACACAATACAAGCCGTGCAGATGAGAGCAACGCGCGGCACCCGCCACGTTGTTCACCCGCGACGCGGTGGCAGGCGTTGTCGGCGCTTTGCCGACACAACTCCGCGCGGGGTCAACCCAGAACGGGATCGGGGGCGACCTTCCAAACGGCACGCGCCTCGGCCATGGCAGCAACCGTCGCGGCCCGGTCGCCCGCGTTGGCATGGATTTCGAGCCGTGCAAGGACACCGCGCAGATCCATCTGCCCAAATGCCGCGGCGCTTCCGGCAATCTGATGCGCACGATTGGCGATCTCGGCCATGTCTTCCGGCCCCGTTGCGAGCCAGTCAAAGAATTCTCCGGTCTCGCTCGCATAGCGCGCGACCAGCTGCGCCTTTGGATCTGACGCGGGCGCGCCTTGGGCATGAGGCGTCGCGGCGGCAAACCGGTGCAGCGCCTGTCGCAGATCCGCTTCGGTCAGCGGTTTGGGCAGGAACCCGGACATGCCTGCCTCGGTGAAACGGACTCTGGCCTCTGGCAGCACATTGGCCGACAACGCGATGATCGGCACGTCGCGGCTCGCGCCCTGCCCGCTTCGGATCGCAACGGTAGCGCCAAGCCCGTCGAGGCGCGGCATCCGGATATCCATCAGAATAAGATCAAAGCGATGCGTGCTTGCAATGGCAACGGCGTCTTCGCCATCGCGCGCCTCGGTGACGCGATGGCCCAGCGACACCAGCAGCGCGCGGGCCAGTTCAAGGTTGATCTCGTTGTCTTCGACCAGCAGCACGTCCTGTCCGGGCAATTCCTGCGCAGCGCGTGGGGGCTGATCGGCGCTCTGCGGCGGATCGGCCGGCACCAGTGGCACCTTGACCCAGAACACGCTGCCCTCACCCGGTTCGCTTTCCACACCGATGCTTCCGCCCATCGCTTCGGCAAAGCGCCGCGCGATGCCAAGCCCGAGCCCGGTGCCCGCGCTGCCAAGGGTGGCGGCGTCATCGACCGTCTGGAAATCGCCGAAGATGCGCAACTGGTCATCGTCGGAAATACCGATGCCGCTGTCGATCACCCGGAATTCCAGCCAGTCGGTTTCGGACTCGCGCGTTTGTTCGATTTCGATCTGGATGTGACCGTCACGGGTGAATTTGATGGCGTTGCCCAGCAGATTCACCAGCACCTGCTGAAGGCGCGAACCATCCAGCCGGACCCATTCGATTGCCTCACCGACCCAATCCCATTGCATGAGATTGCCATTGGCTTCGGCCGCCGAGGATTGGCTATGAACGATATCCCGCACCAGATTTCCCAGATGCACCACCTCTTCGCGCACCATCGATGCGCCGGTTTCAAAGCGCGCCACATCCAGCACCGCATCCACGTGATGCATCAGCAACTTGCCCGAAATATCCATGTTGCGCACATAGCGCTCTTGCACCGGGGTCAGCGTGGTTTTGCCGATCAGTGCCAGATTGCCCAACAGTCCGTTCAGCGGTGTGCGGATTTCATGGGTCATCATGGCAAGGAAATCCGATTTCGCCTTTTCCCCCGCAAGCGCCTTGTCGCGAGCTTCCACCAGCTCATTTTCCCTGGCCACGCGGGTCGAGATGTCGCGCAGAAAGGCCACGAACACTTGGTCTTCTCCGGCCTGCGCCGTTTCCAGCGCCATCTCGACCGGGAAAACCTCGCCGTTGCGCCGCTTGGCCTCAAGCCGGACGCGCCCGGCCCCGGACACCCTGTGTTCGCCGCGCTCGCGCATCCGCGTCATTCCGGCATCATGCGCCGCTCGCAAATGATCGGGCACGAGGATCTCCGCAATTTCCTTGCCAAGGACATCGGCGACGGCATGATCGAAAATACGTTCGGCGGCACTGTTGAAGTTCAGGATGCGCCCATCCAGATCGCATACCACCACCGCGTCCAGCGACGTCTCCAGAATGACGTTGAGCCGCGCGTAGGCCTGCGCCAGTTCCTGCCCGCGCAGCTGCGACTGCGCCCCGATCCGCAGGGTGCGTTGCAACAGAAAGGCCAGCGCCAGCAAAAGCGCCACCGAGAACAGCGCAAGCTGCATCAGCGTCAGCGCAAAGGATTCCCGGCTTTGATCGGACCGCTCGGCGAAGAAATGCAGCCCCGCGGTCGTTGCCTGACGCAGCAAGAGACGCATCTCCCCCGCCTCGCGGGACAGATCGGCAAGCCCGGCGCGCAGGGCCGCGCGGTCGCCATCGATCAAGGGGATCAACTGGTCAAGCCGGGCACGGATCTCGGCCACTGGGCCGCCGAACCCATCGATACTGCGCAGGTCGCCGTATAGCGACGCCGTGCCAAGCGTCACCATTCGGCTGTAGAACACATCGAATCTCACGACGACCTGCGTCAGCCTGGCGGATGAGGGTTCGATACGCGCCAGATCGACGGCATTGCGGAAATCCAGATTTTCCACTTCGGCCTGCGACATGACCCAATGCACATTGTCCGAGCGCGCCGAATGCAGGTAGCGCAGCTCGCGCACGGTCTCGGCCACAAGATATGCGATGGCGGCACTGCACAGCCCCCCGAGAACGATCAGGAACACCCAGGTGCGTGTCCAGGCTTTCAGCTTCGCAGCGCGGGCCTGAATGAGCTGGATCATTCCGTGATGGTCATTCGGTCGAGCTGCCATATGGACCGAGAATAGATCACTTCGGTGCGGTAGTCACTGGAAGAGGAGAACGGGTAGATCACCCAGAGCGGCCCTTTGTCGCGCCGAGACATCGCTGCGCCGTCCATCTCGTAAGCGATAATCGGCCCGTCGGCGGTGGCGTCCGAGACGGGGATCGTCACGCTATAGTCGTTGATCGCGGTGGCGGTGATCTGCGAGCCCGTCGCGCCGACATGATCCAGCAGATCGCTCAGCCGCACGCCGGTATAGCGGTGCGCGCCGTCGGTCCAGATCGTCTCAGTTTCGATGTCGCTTTCACCCAGGGCGCGCAGCGCCTCAAGATCGAATTGCGCGGCGTCGGGGCCGGCGATATCGCCCGACACGGTCAGCAGGACCGGCCCCTGCGCCTGAACGGCGCTCGCGATGGCTAGGCAAAACGAAACCACGGCAAGCCGGGCCGCAATCTGGAACGGATTAACACGCATTGTCACGATACCCTCATGAGCTGATGTCCTATTGTCTCACGGGCGATGCCGTATGGATAGCCGCGCATTGGTCGAGCTACCTATCCAAAAGGATAGGATTGGCACATCAAGACGCGCCGCGCCCAGAGAACACTGCCGGAACGGTCAATACGATCAGCAAGAGGTCACGTCCGATGCGGCCTGTGCCCACATCGAACAGATCCATGTCGATCATTTCGGCAAAGCCGATGTCCGCCCGCCCCGACACCTGTCTTGCTCCGGGCCGCACCTGCAACCGTTCACGCGCGGCTTTCGGATAACGGCGACCTTGCGTGGCAGCGCCGCGCGGGGGCCGACAAATGACATCTGCCCGGCGAACAGGGCACCTATCAGCCGGACGACAGCTATCGGTTCAACGATGACTTCTACAACAACTACAGCAATAACCGCTGGCCGTGGAACAAGGGCGAAGCGCCCGGGCCGGGCATGACCAGCGGCAGCCTGTCGCTGACCTACAGGTTCAAGTTCCAGGCCCGCACCCCGCGACGACAGTCATTGATCCAGCAACGCGCCCAGCATCTGCAATTTCGCGCGGAATTTCTCGGCGGTCTGCCTGACCGTTCGATCATGCAGCTGCGTTTCCTCGGCTTCTATCTGGCGAACCCATTCCGACATGTCGGCAAAGCCGAACGCCATCGCCGCCCCTTTCAGGGAATGCGCCTGAATACCGACTTCGAAGCTATCGCCCGCCTGTTCGGCTGCCAGCAAGGCCTCGATCCGCGTGGTGGAATCCCGGACGAAATTGGCTGCAAAGTCAGGCAGCCCGTCCTCACCAAAGACATTCAGCAGCATTTCATACGCATCCGGCGACATCAGGTCGAAGAACGAGCGGTTCCCGGAGCCCTGCGACATCTCGGGGTCATTCAGTACGGGCGCTGGCGATGCATCGCGGCCCGTGCGACCGGCGGACGCCAATGCGATCTCGATTGCGAGCTTCAGATCCTCGAAGGGAATGGGCTTGCTCAGGATTCTGTCGATGCCAACCAGATGCGCCTCTTCCTCGATGGCATCCATGACATGCGCGGTCAGGGCAAGGATGGGCGGGATCTGCGAGGCTGGCCATTTGTCCCGAATCCGGCGGGTGGCTTCTAGCCCGTCCATTTCCGGCATCGCTACATCCATCAGCAGAAGATCGTATTTTCCCGGCGCGAATTTCTCGAGGGCGACGCGCCCGTTTTCGGCCAGATCAGCCTTGATATTCATGCGATCAAGATAAGCCAGAAGCAGTTTCTGGTTTATGATATTGTCTTCGGCGATCAACACGCGCTTGCCCGTGGCGTCCGCCGCCGCCAGACCGCTGTGATCGGCGTTCTCTGCCCCCCCTTGCGCATCGGGTCGGGACACAACCTGCACAGGCACCTCGAACCAGAATGTCGATCCCTCGCCTTCGGTGCTGTTCACCGAGATCCGGCCCCCGATCCCGTCGATGATCCGCTTGCTGATCGCAAGGCCCAGCCCGGTGCCCTGCGCCGCCGCTGTCAGCGGATTGGTGATCTGGGTGAAATCCTTGAACAGATGTTCGAACTGGGATTGCGCGATACCAACGCCGAAATCTTCGACTTCGACCCGCAACATGGCCCCGTCGGGATGAGGCGACGCCTGCGCGCGGATGATGACCGGACCATCGGTCGAAAACCGCAGCGCATTGTTGACGAAGTTCGAGACGACCTGTCGCATCCGCGTGGCATCGCCGCGAAACAGCTTGGGGACGCTCTCGTCGATCCGTGCGATAAGCTTGCGGTTGGCGCCATGCGCATGCGACGCGGCAAGGATGCGAATGCTTTCGATCAGCGCACGAATATCGACATTTTCTTCCTCGTACAGAAAGACGCCCGCCTCCATCTTGGAGAAATCGAGCACATCGTTGACGATGCGGTTCAAGCCTGCACCGGCGGTCTTGGCATTGGTCAGCAATTCCAGCTTTTCGGGATCGGCCTCGTCCATCGACAGCAAATCGATCATCCCAAGAAGCCCGCCCAGTGGCGTGCGGATTTCGTGGCTCATCGTGGCCAGAAACCGGCTGCGCGCCGCCGAGGCGGCCTCTGCTCGCTCCAGCGCAAGGCGCAGCTCCGCCGTGCGCTCCAGAACAGCCTGTTGCAGATCGGCGGAATAGGCCGACAGTTTCTGATTGGCCAGAAACAGATCGCGGCTCTTTTGCTCGAGCAAGGCCTCGGCCTCTTCCCGGGCCTTCAGAGCGCGCTCATATCGCGCGCGTGATACGCGGTCTTCACCAGACTCCGTCATCCGTTCTGACGCTCGCCCGTCAAGGTGATGTCAAAGATCGTCGATGTTGGCATGTCAGGATGCGCCACCCGCCTGATGCTGCCCTCTTCGCCGAAATGCGCCAGACAGGCCTCGATCAGGCCCTGACAAAAGGCGTCAAGCGGACGCGGCGAAGAATAGATCATTTCCAGACGGTTGTCTCCGTGTCGGCGGGTGTCGAACCGGGGCAGTTCCGCTTCGGGATACAGCTTCTTGACCTCGAAATGCACTTCCTGATCCACCGCTTCAAGCATCGCAAAGGCCGATGTCTTGTCCACGAAGAATTCGGGATAGTTTTCAAGAAAAACCCCCATCATCCAGTGTCCGAACGCACGCTGAAGCGCGTCTGGGCTCAGCCCGGAATGGTCGCTGAAGGCAAGCACGATCTTCACCAGTTCCGAGCAGGGATAGTTGCCCACCGTGGTAAAGGCCCCTCCGTTCTCAAGGTCGGCCTTTTCAAGAACCGTGTCCACGGTGTCTTCGCCAAAGGTCTGCTCGGCCATCTTGATCAGTTCTACGAATATTACGCCCTTCATGGTCGCGCCCCTTTTCCCGTCGGTATCGTGTCAACCGCGCAGGCAGCGCGGCTGGGAAAATCCTGTCATCCGGTCCCGCACGGGCGCGCAAGCGATGCCTGTCACAGCCCAATTCCAGACCAGTGCCGGGGCACAGCCTACCCGACTGCCGGTTTAAAACAACGAAACACCGGATATTTACCCACGCGTCCTTTGCCCCTCGCAAAAGGTCACCGCCAAAGGCACGAATATCGCGAACGCAACCCGGCCGCTCCGGATATCGAATTTCCAGATTTCGGCCAAGGCCGTGGCCCTGCTCTCGGACAGGCAGAGCGGGGCGCGGGCATCTGCGTCACTTCGAAATGTACCAGCGCTGTTCAGCGTCGCAGCGAGGCGAAATAATCGCCCCACGGCTGATGCGGGCGCCCCATGACGGCTTTGAAATCCCCCGGGCGATCATAGGCGTTGAGCCGAATGCCATCATAGATGCCGCCGATGATCGGGCCGAGGAAATCTCCCAGCTCTGCGCTGCGATCCGCCACGAAGTCTTCGGGCGACATGACGCGGTAGCCAAGATCCGTGCCAAAGGTCCGGTTCAGGTGGGCGGCCAGTTCGGTCTGAGAGATCGGCGCGCCGTTCAGGTCGAAGGTCTGCCCGTTGTGGGCGGGCTGCATCAGCATCGCGGCATAGGCATGGGCCAGTTCCGAACGGGTCACATAACCGCATTTGCCCGTGCCTGCGCTGTTGGCGATCTCGCCCTGCGCACGGTAACTGTCGATATATTCCACATCCGGTTCGATATAGATGCCGTTGCGCCCGATGACCCAGTCGAGCCCGCAGGCGCGTATGTCGGCCTCGGTCTGGCGATTGCTCTGCACCACAGCAGAGAACGCGGTGCCCTGCTCCGGCCCCTGAATGCTGGTATAGACGATCTTGCGCACAGCTGCGGCCTTGGCGGCCTCGATGACATTGCGGTGCTGGCCGATACGATCTTCGGGGGGCGCCATTCCCGAGACAAGCACCAGCGCTTCGACGCCGCTGAGCGAGGCGCGAAGCTGTTCGGGCTTGTCGTAGTCACCGGGGCGGATCTCGATCCCGAGATCGCGGACCTTGCCCGGCGTCCGGGCCAGCCCGATGACGGGGGTGGCATTGGGCAACGCCATGAGTTTGCGGGCGATTTCCGCCCCGAGCTGGCCAGAAACGGCGGTGACGGCAGTGATCATCAGGCTCTCCGTTCGTCTTTTGGGCAGCATGGCTGGTCGAGGGCGCCGGCCATGCTGCGGGTATCCGTGACTGGCTTGGCTAACGGCGAAACTGTATTCGCACCAGTGCCATAGCATCGCCTGACCGTCGTGGGCGCTGGCCCATCAAAGATGAAGGGGCCGTGTTCCTCACCAAGCTTGCTGGTACTTCCCTTCATTTTGCTGAAGAGCGCAACAGTATTCCTGGACGCGAGGGCATCGGTACATCCGTCAAATGGCTTCCGCGGTTCATCTGCTGGGGGTCGTCTTCATTGGCCATTCTCCGGCCTCGGTTTGCACCTATCAGGCCGCCGCGCAGGTCCCGTTCAGCTTGGCGTTTTCACGCAAGGCGAAGCGTTCAAAATAGCTGGTGATGACCTCGGCCACACGCTCAAGCGAAGCCTGATCGGCGGCAGTTGCAGTGAGCATGAGGCCGCCGTCCTGCACAGTCAGGGTGTAGGTGCCGAGGGGTAAGGCGATCTCTTTCGCGCCCTGTTCAAAGCTCACCGACACCTTGTGAGTGAAATGCTTGCACAGCGTGCCAAGATAGCGTTCGGCTTTGTCGGTCCTGACAAGGGCTGTGGCGTTCATGGTCTCGTTCCTCGCGTTGCAAGGATTGTCTATCGCCAGCTGATTGCCCCGTGTCTTCGTTGAATGTGGAAGTCATAATGCCGGTGAGCGGGACATTGATCGACCAGTTCAGGCCCATGGCCATCCTCGCGCGGGCTGGGCCAAAGCGAGCGGGCGCTGGTGGTTGGCGCGGAATATGCTGCCGCCCACCCGGCCGAGTTCGAGGAGTGGGACTGGCCGCGCTATCGCCATCGATCTGAAGACACCCGACTGACTGGCCCCAATGGTGAAGAGGTCAGTATCCTCGGCCAAGCGCGGTTAAATGTCGATAGCATTGATGCGCTCGACCATTTCGCGTGACAGACTCTCGGTGCCACGGTGTTGCGAAGGCATATCGCGGCCCGGGGTGAGGCCGAGGGGACGCTGGCTCGCCTGTTGCCGGAATGACAATTCGCGCCCTTGCGCATAGTCGCGGTCTGGCCCGGTACGTCCCGGCGGGGAAACCTCACACGGCTCATCGTGCGGTTTCGCGGGGAACAGTTTGCACGACAGCCGTCATCGGCAGGATCATCCTCATCGCCTGCCGTCCATGGGCAGCCGGAGCCGGCCCGCCTTGGGCAGGAGGCCTGCAACACCTCCCATTCCATTTAGCGGCTCAACCTGAGCAGATTGCGCCCGGTTGACACAAATCAGCCCTCACAAAGATGCGCAAGAATTCGCCAGCGGTACAACTTTGCATATTGACGGCGAAGGCCTGCTGCCAAACTCTGTAGAGAAGGATTTCGGTGGCGCGCGGCGGCAAGATCTGTAGAAGCGGCGAAACGAAAAGCGTGGTCAAACGCAACAACCACAGAGCAGGAGCGCAGTTTCCCTGTGCAGGATAATGACGCAAGGCATTGGCCCACAGGTGGTTCGGTGCGAACAGAGCCGTTTCAGGTTCGCGGTCGCTTTCTTACAGCCATCGCGATCAGAATCGACGTCGAGTCGCCAGACGAGAGCTTTTATGCCGCGCTGGATGAAAAGATCAAAACCGCTGCCAATCTGCTGATCGGGGCCCCTGTCTTGCTGGATCTCGCCGCGGTGCCGGGGCTGGTGAGCCGGGATCTTCTGCACAATGTGATCCGGGCGATCCGCTCCAAAGGGCTTTTGCTTTTCGGTGTGCAAAACGCCAACCCGCAGCAGAAGGCCCTCGCCGAAGAACTTGGCCTGATTCAGGTTCTGATCGGCCGGGACACGCCGCTGCAGCAGCCAGCGCGTGCTGCGCCGCCGAGGCGGCAGCGTCTTGTTGAGCCCCCTGAAAACAAGATCATACGCAGGCATGTACGGTCCGGTCAGATGGTCGTGGCCGAACGTGGCGATCTGACGATTGTCGGTTCGGTCTCTTCCGGTGCGGAAGTTGTGGCCTCTGGCAATATCCACATCTATGGCACCCTGCGCGGCCGCGCCATGGCGGGCGCCACCGGCGACGCAAGCGCCAGAATCTTCTGCAGCAAGCTCGAGGCCGAGCTTCTTGCGATCTCGGGACTCTTCAAAACAAGCGAGACGATCGACTCTGACCTGCGAGGTTGCAACGTTCAGGCTTTTCTCGAAGACGAAACACTCTGCATTGAGAGGTTTGTATGACACAACTGAAAGATAAAGATCCGCTTGGCAAAGTGATCGTCATCACGTCGGGCAAAGGTGGCGTGGGCAAGACAACCTCTGCCGCGGCGATCGCTGCCGCACTGGCAAAACGCGGCCACAAGACGGTCGTGATCGATTTCGACGTCGGCCTGCGCAATCTCGACATGATCATGGGCTGCGAACGTCGCGTCGTCTTTGACTTCATCAATGTCATTCAGGGCGAAGCGCGCCTCAAGCAGGCGCTGATAAAAGACAAACGGCTCGATACGCTTTCGATCCTGCCGACCTCGCAGACCCGCGACAAGGACGCCTTGACCCAGGATGGCGTCGAGAAGGTGCTCAATGAGCTGAAAGAGCAGTTCGATTACATCATCTGCGACAGCCCTGCCGGGATCGAACGCGGCGCGCAACTGGCGATGTATTTTGCCGATGAAGCCGTTGTGGTCACCAATCCCGAAGTGTCGTCCGTGCGCGACAGCGACCGGGTTCTGGGCCTTCTGGCAAGCAAGACCAAGCGGGCCGAAGACGAAGGCACAGAGGTCAAGGCGCAGGTGCTTCTGACCCGCCATGATCAGCGCCGGGTCGATGCGGGCGAGATGATGACGATCGACGACGTG
This sequence comes from Salipiger sp. 1_MG-2023, assembly GCF_030547555.1. NCBI lineage: Bacteria > Pseudomonadati > Pseudomonadota > Alphaproteobacteria > Rhodobacterales > Roseobacteraceae > Salipiger > Salipiger sp. 1_MG-2023. The sequence continues at coordinate 10,230 of NZ_JAUOQN010000020.1, forward strand.
CTCGAAATTCTTGCGGTGCCGCTGCTGGGCGTTGTGCCCGAAAGCCCGGCTGTGTTGCGCGCCTCGAACGTCGGCATGCCCATCGTGCTGGATGAGCCCTCTGAGGCGAGCAGAGCCTACGAGGCTGCGGTGGCGCGTCTGCTTGGCGAAGAAGTCGACATGAGCATGAGCAAAGAGAAGAAACCCGGCTTCTTCAGCCGCCTCTTCGGAGCGCCGGCATGAGTCTCTTTGGTTTTTCGCTCAGACCACGCCGCGCCAAAACCGCGCAAACGGCGAAGGACAGGTTGCAGATCCTGCTTGCCCACGAGCGCCACGATGGGTCGGATGGGCCGGATTACCTGCCTATGCTTCAGGCCGACATTCTCGCGGTTATCGGTAAGTACATGCAGATCAAGGAAGATGACGTCGACATCCAGATGGAACGGAACGACGAGATTTCCAGCCTTGAGATCAACATCGAAATCCCGTCGGCAAAGCAGGAAAAACCCGTGGCCTCCGGGCTCAGAGGCAGAAGAGCAAGATAGCAGGGTTTTTGTCGCACAAATCGGGTGAAGGGCGAACTGCCCCTTCCTCAGGCGGATTTATCCTACGGGCACGGTGACCGCTATGCCAAGCGCACAATAAGGTTTGAGCGCTGCGATACGGATTCGGATGTCCGCGATCTGGCGGTCGAAGTCCCGTGCCATGAAAGATTGGCCCATCCGTTTCAGGCAGAGCCTCCGCTGACCGATCAGGACGAAGGACGCGCGAAGCAATGTCACGACAGGTTTAGTCTCTACCGTCTTCGGCGGGGATATCCACTCCAGCATTGCCGAGGCAGTCCTGCGACTGATGATGCCAGCCGCTGTCGACGGCTTGATGGATGCTGGACGACACGAGCGGGCTGCCCCCCGCGCGACGTGGCGCAATTCCCAGCGCGACACGGCGCTGGTGCCCCGCCTTCGCTGAACCTGCGACCTGTGCCTGAGGCCGCCCGTGGCCGAGACCGTCTGGACAGGTTTCCTGCGGTGGGTGTGCGTACCTCGCCCTGCTTCAAGCGACGATGTGACGGGCATCTTGAGCGTGGGAAGGTCTTTCCATCGGTCATACCGACCTGGCTGCGGCACTCGCCGGGCAGCCCCTTTTCCTGCCCTCGAAACGCCGCGATTACCGGCGGCGCGGCCCAGACACCGGCATGGAGGCGCCGAGGCCGGAGCCGGCGCCCTGAAGCCTCGATGCCTGCGCCATGGCTTACATCTCCACGCCGTTCTGCGCCTTGATACCATCGCGGAACGGATGCTTGACCAGCGTCATTTCGGTGACAAGATCCGCCGCCTCGATCAGTTCGGGTTTCGCGTTGCGCCCGGTCAGGCAGACATGGGTCATCTCCGGTTTCTGATGCAGCAGGAAATCGACGACCTCGTCGATATCCAGATAATCATACCGCAGGGCGATGTTGATTTCATCAAGCAGCACAAAGCGGATCTTGGGGTCGAGGATCTGCTCCTTGGCGAGTTTCCAGCCGTTTTGCGCCGCGGCGATGTCGCGTTCGCGGTCCTGGGTTTCCCAGGTGAAGCCTTCGCCCGAGACGAAGAACCGGCATTCATCGGCAAAGCGTTCGCGCAGGAACATCTTTTCGCCGGTCACCCAATTGCCCTTGATGAACTGAACCACGGCGCAGGGCATGCCATGGGCGATGCAGCGCATGATCATTCCGAACCCCGATGAAGACTTGCCCTTGCCGGTGCCGGTATGGACGATGATCAGACCCTTCTCTTCGGTTTTGGTCTGCATCATCTTGTCACGGGCCTGCTTGATCTTGCGCATCTTTTCCGCGTGGCGCGTGTTTAGCTCATCGGTCATTGACGGTCCTTGTTCTTGACAATGCAATCGGATTGCGAGCATCTGCACCCGTGTTGGTGCCTGTGTAAACAGGTGAAAAGGGAATGTGCACCCGAAGCTTTTCGGTCAAGTACAGCCGCCCCCGCGACCGTGAACGGAAGGACTGGGGATCACCGCCACTGGCCGATGGCTGGGAAGGCAGATCCACCGCAGGGCATTGCCCTGACCTCTGTGAGCCGGGAGACCTGCCAGCGCGTTTTGCCACGACCGGACGGGGTGTTCCGGTGTCGGGGATCGCTCTGCAGGTCAGTGCCGCCTCGCCATCAGACCCGCGTTCCATTTTAAAATGGGACCGAGGACCATGACAGACATACAAGACTCCGCCAGTGGGGATGGCCCGGCGACGCAGCTTCTGGTCTGCGTCAAATGCCGCCGGGGCCGGGATATGCCGCCGGACGGGCGCCGCCCCGGGCAGGCGCTTTATGAGCGGATCCGGGCGCTGGAGCTGCGGCCCGGCATCAGCGTTGCGCCGGTCGAGTGCCTGCAAAACTGCGACCACGGCTGCACCGTTGCCCTGCGCGGCGGCGATGACAAATGGACCTATGTCTTTGCCAATGTCGACGAGGCGGATCACCCACAGATGATCCTCGACGGCGCCGCGCGCTATCACGCCACCAGCGACGGGCTGATCCCATGGCGCGAGCGCCCCGAGCATTTCAAGCGCAATTGCGTCGCCCGTATCCCCCCGATGACCCTACCCGAAGAGGCCCTCAATGACTGATCTTGCGAAACTTCCCGTCACCGTGATCACCGGGTTTCTTGGCGCGGGCAAGACCACGCTGATCCGCGGACTGATGCAGAACCCCGGCGGCAAGCGTCTGGCGGTGATCGTCAATGAATTCGGCGATGTCGGCGTCGATGGCGACATCCTCAAAAGCTGTGCGATCCCCGAATGCCCGGCGGAAAACATTCTCGAACTGGCCAATGGCTGTATCTGCTGCACGGTCGCCGATGATTTCATCCCGACCATCGAGGCGCTGATGGCGCTGACCCCGCGCCCCGATCACATCCTAATCGAAACCTCGGGTCTGGCCCTGCCCAAACCGCTGCTCAAGGCGTTCGACTGGCCCGATATCCGCTCCAAGATCACCGTGGACGGGGTGATTGCCCTTGCCGATGCCGAAGCGGTGGCGGCGGGCCGGTTTGCGCCCGACGTGGCGGCGGTTGATGCCCAGCGCGCGGCCGATGACAGCATCGATCACGAAACGCCCCTGTCGGAGGTGTTCGAGGATCAGATTTCCTGCGCCGACATCATCTTGCTGACCAAGCCCGATCTCGCCGGTCCCGAAGGCGTGGCCAAGGCCAAGGCGCTGATCGCAGCCGAAGTGTCGCGCCCCTTGCCGGTGATCGAGGTCGCCGAAGGCGCCATTGATCCGCGCATCCTCCTTGGGCTCGAGGCCGCCGCCGAAGATGACATGGACGCCCGGCCCAGCCATCACGATGACCACGGTGATCACGAGCATGACGATTTCGATTCCATCGTTGTCGATCTTCCCGAACAGGCCGATCCCGCCGCGCTGGTCGCCGCCATCGAAGGCTTGGCGCGCGATCACAACATCCTGCGCATCAAGGGCTATGCCGCCATCACCGGCAAGCCGATGCGCCTGTTGGTGCAGGCGGTGGGCGCGCGGGTGCGCCATCAGTATGATCGACCATGGCACCCCGGCGAGGCCCGGCAAGGCAGGCTGGTGGTGATCGCCGAACAGCACGACATCAACCCCGACGTGATCCATGCCGCTCTTGGCGCAGCCCGGCCCCGGGCGGCGGAGTAAACCCCGATGCATGTCGTCTTTCGCGAAAGCCACGGGCTGGAAGAGACCGAAACGCCAACCGATCTGGGGCAGGATGCCGCAGATCTGGTGGTGCTGTCACTGTCGGATTCAGATCTCGGGGCCTTTGCGGAAGGCTGGCACAGGGGCGGCGGGCCCGAGGGCCGTCTGCCCTCGCTCAGGCTGGCCAATATCGCCGCGCTCAAGCATCCGCTGTCGGTCGATACCTATGTCGAGAACACGCTGTCCGGCGCAAAGGGCATCCTGATCCGGCTGATCGGCGGCGTGCCCTATTGGCCTTATGGGCTGCAACACATCCAGTCGCTGGCCCGCACCCATGGCATCGCGCTGGCGGTCCTGCCCGGCGACGGGCGGGCCGACAGCCGGCTGGACGAGATGTCGACCCTGCCGATATCCACTCTGCGACGTCTGGCGCATCATTGTGACACTGGCGGGGCCATCGCCGCGCAGGCGGCATTGGCGCAATTGGCGCTGGCGGCAGGGCTCTACGCCGGCCCGGTGCAAGGCCCCAAGGCGCTGCCCTCGGTCGGGGCATGGACACCGGAAACCGGGCTGACCTGCCCTGCCGCAGTGCAGGCGCTGACGGGGCAGCGCCGCATCGTCATCGTGTTTTACCGATCCTATCTGGTCGCGGCCGATCTGGCGCCGATCAAGGCATTTTTCCACGCGTTTCGCGACCGCTGCTGCGATGTGGTGGCGCTGTTCGCCCCATCGCTCAAGGCACCAGAGGCCGCGGGCTGGCTGCGCCGCCAGATCGCGCGTCTGCGCCCGGATGCCATCCTCAACGCCACCGCGTTTTCCGGCAAGGGCGGCGATGGCCGCTCGCCGCTCGATGCCGCCGGGGTGCCGGTGTTTCAGGTGGCGCTCGCCACCTCGACCCGCGAGGCATGGGCTATGGGCGAGCGTGGCCTGTCGCCCGCCGATCTGGCGATGCATGTGGTTCTGCCCGAGGTCGACGGGCGCATTCTGGCCGGGGTGGCCTCGTTCAAGCAGCCCGGCCCGCGCGATGCGCATCTGCAGTTTTCCCGCCACGCCCATCAGCCCGACCCCGAGCGGATCGACGCCATCGCCACCCGCGTCATGGGCTGGCTGGACCTTGCCGACAAGCCGCCGGTCGATCGTCGCGTCGCGCTGATACTGTCGACCTATCCCGGCAAGGACTGGAACATGGGCCATGCGGTCGGCCTCGATGCGCCACAATCGGCGCGGGTGATCTGCGAGGATCTGGCTGCTGCGGGATATGACACGGGTACTGGCAACTCGCCCTCTGGCGATGTGCTTCAAACCGGGCTCGCCGTGCGCGGCGCCCGCTGGCCTCTGGCGGAATACCAGAGCGCGCTGGCACGGCTACCGGCCACGATGCAGGAGGCGCTGACCACCGCTTGGGGCGCGCCCGAGGATGACGCGGATGCCCATGACGGCGCCTTTCATTTTGCTGCCATGCCCTGCGGCAAGCTGTGGATCGCGCTGCAACCCGAACGCGGGCTGCCGGGCGGGCGCGAAGACAGCTATCACGATCTGTCGCGCGTGCCGCGTCATGCCTATGTCGCCTTCTATCTCTGGCTTCAGCAGCAATGCGATGCGCTGATCCACATCGGCGCGCATGGCACGCTGGAATGGCTGCCGGGCAAATCCGTCGCCTTGTCGGGCAGCTGCTGGCCCGAGGTGCTGACCGGATCCTTGCCGGTGATCTATCCGTTCATCGTCAACGACCCCGGCGAGGCTGCGCAGGCCAAGCGCCGCATCGGCGCCGTGACATTGGGCCATATCCCGCCCCCCTTGCGCAACAGCGGCACACCGGACCGGCTGGCCCGGCTGGAGTCTCTGCTGGACGAATTTTCCAACGCCGACGGGCTGGACCCCCGCCGCCGCGACCGGCTGCAAAGCGACATCCGTGCCGAAGCGCAAACCCAAGGGATCGAGCGTGATCTGGGGCTCGACGGGGCGTCTTGCAGCGCCGAGGCCATCACCCGCATCGATCGTTTCGTCTGCGACATCAAGGACAGCCAGTTTGGCGAAGGGCTGCATATCTGGGGGCGCCCCCCGCGCGGCAAGGCGCCTTTTGCCACGGCGGGGTCTGTCGCGGCAGAGCGCCAATCGCTGCTTGATGCGCTCGACGGGCGGTCCATCGCCCCCGGTCCATCGGGGTCGCCCTATCGCGGGCGGCGCGATGTGCTGCCCACGGGCCGCAATCTGTTCACCACCGATCCGCGCGCGGTGCCGACCCGCGCGGCCCATGCTCAGGGCGCCCGGCTGGCGCAAGAGCTGATCCGCCGCCACCTTCAGGACGAAGGTGATTGGCCGCGCGGGGTGATCGTCGATCTCTGGGGCTCGGCCACCATGCGCACCGCGGGCGAGGATTTCGCCATGGCGCTGGATCTTCTGGGCGTTCGCCCGGTCTGGGATGCCGGGTCCGAGCGAGTCTCGGGCATCGAAGTGGTGCCGCTAAGCGAGTTGAACCGCCCCCGGATCGACGTCACCTTGCGGGTGTCCGGCCTGTTCCGCGATGTGTTTCCCACGCTCTCGGCGCTTTTTGCGCAGGCCGTGCGTGCGCTAGCCGCCCGCGACGAGGCAACGGACTGGAACCCCTATGTCGGGCGCGACGATCTTGCGCGGGTCTATGGCCCGGCCCCCGGCGAATTCGGTCTGGCGATGGGCGCGGCGCTTGAGGATTACACCGATGCCGGGCGGCGCATGGCGGGTGAGGCATGGCTGAGCGCCAGCAGCTGGGCGCTCGATGGCGAAACCGCCTCGCAGGACATCGCCGGCATCCGCAACCTTGTGGCACAGGCCGACGGCTTTGTTCACGCGCAGGATCTGCCGGAAACCGATCTTCTGCTGGCCAGCGACTATGCCACGCATGAGGCAGGCTTTGCCGCGGCGCAACAGATCACCGGCGGGCGCGCCGCGCTCTATCATCTGGACAACACCATCCCCGAGCGTCCCCGTGCCCGCGCCCTGACCGAAGAGATCGCCCGCGTGGTGCATGCCCGCGCCGCGCATCCCGGCTGGATCGCGGGGATGAAGCAACATGGCTTTCGCGGCGCCGCCGAGATCGCCGCGACGCTGGACAACATGGCCAGCTTTGCGCATCTGGCCGGGGCCGTATCGCCGCATCTGTTCGACCTCTACCACGACGCCACGCTTGGCGATCCGGAAACCGACGGTTTTCTGCGCGATGCCAATCCGCAGGCCCACGCGGCGATGCAGGCGCGATTTGCCGACCTGCTGCGGGCCGGTCTGTGGCGCACCCGGCGCAATTCGGTTCTCGCCGATCTGGAGGATCTGCAATGACAGCGCCTCCCACCGTCAAGGGCTGGTGCCCCGGTGCCTACCGGCCAATGATGTCGGCCGATGGGCTGGTCGTTCGGGTGCGGCCAAGGCTGGCGCGGCTGACCGCCCTGCAAGCTGCAGGGCTGTGCGACATCGCGCTGCGGTACGGATCGGGATATATCGACCTGACCAATCGGGCGAACCTGCAAATTCGCGGCGTGGCTGACGCGGATCATGAACCGGTTCTGGCGAGGTTGAACGCACTAGGTCTGCTCGACAGCGATCCAAAGTTCGAGTCGCGCCGCAACCTTCTGATCGCGCCCTTCTGGGCCGAAGGCGACGTGACCGCCCGGCTTTCAGGCGCGCTGCTCGATCGCCTTGCCGATCTGCCTGAGCTGCCTGCGAAAATCGGCTTTGCGATCGACTGTGATCCGGCGGGTCCGCAGCTGACGCAATGCTCGGCGGATATCAGGATCGAACAGGGCGAAACCGGGCTGATCCTGCGGGCGGATGGGGCCGCCCTTGGCCGCGCCGTAACCGGGCAAACAGCGATCCCCGCGCTGATCGAAATGGCGAACTGGCTGGCCGATCATGTCACGCCACAGGCGCGCCGGATGGCCTCTGTCGTGGCCCACGCCCCCCTGCCCCCGGATTGGTCAAACCTGCCGCCCCGCGCCCCCGCGCGCGCCCCGCAAATCGGCCTGCATCCCCTTGGCGCGCTGGTCGGCGCACCCTTCGGGCAGATCGACGCGCGTGCCTTGGACAAGGCCCTGACGGGCACGGCGGGGCTAAGGCTGACGCCGTGGCGCAGTTTCCTGCTCGAAGGCACCGGGATGCACGCGCCGGAGGGATTTATCACCGCGCCCGACGATCCGCTGTTGCGCATCGATGCCTGCCCCGGTGCGCCGCTTTGCCCCTCCGCCAGTGTCGAAACCCGCCGCCTTGCGCGGGCGCTGGCCCCAAAGGTGCAAGGCAGCCTGCATGTGTCGGGCTGCGCCAAGGGCTGTGCCCGCGCACGGGCCGCCGATGTGACACTGGTCGGGCAAAAGGGCAAATTCGATCTCGTGCAGGGGGGCTGTGCAGGCGACAGACCCCTCAAGACCGGGCTGCACCCCCAAGACCTGATGACCGGAGCATTCTGACACCCGATGCCGTATACCTATGAAACCGACGGGGCCGCGATCTATCGCCAGTCCTTTGCCACGATCCGGGCCGAGGCCGATCTGGACCGCTTTGCCCCCGCAGAAGAGCCCATCGTGGTGCGCATGATCCATGCCGCCGGGCTGGTCGGTCTGGAACGCGATGTGCGCCTGTCGCCGGAATTTGCCGAGGCCGCGCGCGCGGCGCTTGCGGGCGGCGCGCCGATCCTGTGCGATGCGCGCATGGTGTCCGAAGGCGTCACCCGCGCGCGCCTGCCGGCGGACAATCAGGTGATCTGCACGCTGCATGACGACGGCGTGCGCGATCTGGCGGCACAGATGGGCAACACCCGCTCTGCTGCCGCGCTGGAGCTGTGGCGCCCCCATCTTGGCGGGGCGCTGGTGGCCATCGGCAACGCGCCCACCGCGCTATTTCACCTTCTGAACATGCTCGAAGACCCGGCCTGCCCGCGCCCCGCCGCGATCATCGGCTGCCCTGTCGGCTTTGTCGGGGCGCGTGAAAGCAAGGACGCGCTCTGGGCGGCGCAGCCGGTGCCCTGCTGTATCGTCGAGGGCCGTCTGGGCGGCAGCGCCATCACCGTCGCCGCGATCAACGCCATCGCGAGCCGCGCCGAATGAGCGTCGGCACGATCCACGGCGTCGGCCTTGGCCCGGGCGATCCTGACCTGATGAGCCTGCGCGCCCATCGGTTGCTGAGCAAGGCGCGCCATGTCGCCTATTTCCGCAAGGCCGGACGCAGCGGGCAGGCCCGCGCGATCATCGACGGGCTGCTGCCCCCGGACGTGATCGAATTCGCGATGGAATACCCGGTCACGACGGAAATCCCCCTGAGTGATCCGCGCTACAATCAGCTGCTCTCGGGCTTTTACGCCGACTGCGCCGGGCATCTGCGAGGCCTCGCCAATCGGGGCGAGGATGTGGTTGTCCTCAGCGAAGGCGATCCGTTCTTTTATGGCTCCTTCATGCATCTTTACACCCGGCTGAAGGATGAGGTTCCGATACAGGTCGTGCCTGCGATCACCGGGATGTCGGCCGCATGGACCGCCACGGGCATTCCGATCACTTGGGGCGACGATGTGCTGACCGTGCTGATGGGCACGATGAGCGCCAAGGACCTGACCGAGCGGATGAAGACCACCGATGCGCTGGTCGTGATGAAAATCGGGCGCAACATCGACAAGATCCGCGCCGCGCTGGTGGCCGCCGGGAAATACGACGATGCGTGGCTGATCGAATATGCCAGCATGCCGGGCCAGACCGTGCAGCGCCTGTCAGAGGCGGCGGGGCGGGTCACGCCGTATTTCTCGATCATCGTCGTGCATGGACAGGGGCGCAGACCGTGACGGGCTGGGTAAAGATCGTCGGGCTGGGCCCGGGCGCGAATGAACTGGTAACGCCGCAGGTGTCCGATGTGCTGGCGGCGGCCAGCGATGTGATCGGCTATATTCCCTATGTCGCTCGCGTCGCGCCGCGCGCCGGGCTGACTTTGCATCCCAGTGACAACAGGGTCGAACTTGACCGGGCACGCCACGCCCTGACGCTGGCTGCACAGGGGCACAGGGTGGCGGTGGTCTCCTCCGGCGATCCCGGTGTCTTTGCCATGGCATCGGCCCTGTTCGAGGCGCTGGAGCAGGGGCCGCCCCATTGGCGCGAACTTCACATCGAGGTGCTGCCCGGCATCACCGCGATGCTGGCCGCCGCCGCGCGGGCCGGGGCACCGCTCGGGCATGATTTCTGCGCCATCAATCTTAGCGACAACCTGAAACCCTGGGCCCTGATCGAAAAGCGTCTGCGCCTTGCGGTCGAGGGCGATTTCGCCATGGCCTTTTACAACCCCCGGTCGAAATCCCGTCCCGAAGGGTTTGCGCGCGCGCTGGATCTGTTGCAGCAGGCCTGCGGCGATGCGCGCCCGGTGATCTTTGCGCGCGCCGTGTCCACGCCGGAGGAAGACATCCGCGTCGTGCCGCTTTCCGATACGCGGCCCGAAATGGCGGACATGCGCACGGTGGTCATCGTGGGCGCGTCGAACACGCGGGTGATCGACGGCGGGCAGCGGCCGATCGTCTACACGCCCCGATCGGTCCTGTCATGACCCAGCCAGCGCAGAACCGCTGCAACCTCATGCGTTTCAAGCCGCGCGGGCAAAGCCGGGCGGTCGATCATAACCACCGGAACGCCCAGCGCCCGCGCCGCCAGCAGCTTGGCCTGCGCCCCGCTGCCACCGGAATTCTTGGAGACGACAAGATCAATTCGTTGCGCCTGCATCAGGGCAAGATCGCCCGCATAGGTGAATGGGCCGCGATCCTGTACGACCTCGCACTCCGGAAAGGGCAGCGGGGCATCCGGAGCATCGATCAGGCGCAGCAGGTAGAAATGCTGCGGGTTGGGGGCGAATTCGGCAAGATGCATCCGTCCCACGGCCAGCATGATCCGCGCCGCTGGGCGGTTCAGCGCCGCGACCGCGCCTGCGATATCGGGCACATGGGTCCAGCTGTCGCCCGACGCGGCGCGCCACGGCGCCCGGCTGAGCGCGATCAGTGGCACATCCGCCTCGGCGCAGGCGCGAACGGCATTACGGCTCATCCGTGCGGCAAAGGGGTGGGTGGCGTCGATCACATGACTGATGCGCTGCTCTTTCAGATAGCGCACCAGCCCCGCCACGCCGCCAAAGCCACCGACGCGCTGCGGCAGCGGCTGGCGCACCGGACGCGCCACGCGTCCCGCAAAGGATATGGTGCCGCCAATGCCAGCCTCGCTCAGCGCAAGGCACAGCGCTGTCGCCTCGGTGGTGCCGCCAAGGATGAGGGGGTTTTGCGCCATGACTGAGGCTCCTTGGCTGACGATCATCGGGATTGGCGAAGATGCGCCGGACGGGCTGCCGCGCGCAAGCCTTGAGGCGCTTGAACAGGCGGAAATCATCATGGGCGCGCCGCGTCATCTGGCGCTGCTGCCGCCGCTTGAGGCAGAGCTTGTGACCTGGCCGGTGCCCTTCGCGGACGGGATCGACATCTTGCTAAGCCATCGCGGGCGGCGCGTTGTCATGCTGGCCTCGGGTGATCCCTTCTGGTTCGGGGCGGGGACCAGCGTGACCCGCCACCTTGCGCCCAAGGACTGGCGCGCCCTGCCCGGTGTCTCGACCTTTTCTCTGGCGGCCAGCGTGATGGGCTGGCCGCTGGAAACCACGCGCTGTTTCGGGCTGCACGCGGCCCCGCTGACCCGGTTGCGCCCAGCGCTGGCGGCGGGCGTGCGACTGATCGTGCTGCTGCGCGACGGGGCGGCGGTGCGGGCCTTGGCGCAGTATCTGACGGCACAGGGCTGGGGCGAGTCCCGGATCAGCGTGCTGGAATCGCTGGGCGGGTCGCAAGCCCGGCGCAGCGATCTGCGCGCCGCCGACGGAGTGACCGGCGATCCTGCCCACCCGGTCTGCGCAGCCATCGAGATTTCCGGCACAGGCACGGCAGTGCCGCTGGCCAGCGGGAGGCCAGACGCGCTGTTTGACAGTGACGGCACGATGACGAAACGCCCTGTGCGGGCGCTGACCCTGTCGGCGCTGGCCCCGCGCCCGTTCGAACATCTTTGGGACATCGGCGGCGGATCTGGCTCGATCGCCATCGAATGGCTGCTGAGCGATCCCAGCCTGAGCGCCACGACCATCGAACGACACTCTGCCCGCGCCGCGCGCATTGTGCAGAACGCCGCCGCCCTTGGGGTGGACCGTTTGCAGATCATCGAGGGCGACGCCCCGACCGCGCTAGAGGGCTTGCAGCCCCCCGATTGCGTCTTTGTCGGCGGCGGGCTGTCCGCGACGCTTCTGAGCTGGCTTGAGGCGCGCCTGAAGGTCGGCACGCGGCTGGTGGCCAATGCCGTGACGCTGGAAAGCGAAGCCTTGCTAATGCAGGCGCAGGCGCGGCTGGGGGGCAATCTGCTGCGCATCGAACTGGCCCGCGCCGCGCCACTCGGGCCGCGGCGCGGCTGGAAAGCCAGCTATCCCATCGTGCAATGGGCGGTGACGCTATGATCGTCGCAGGGTTTGGTTTTCGCAGCGGGGCGGATGAAAGCAGCCTGCGCAGCGCGCTTGATCTGCACGGCATCGCCCCGGACCGCCTTGCCACCGCAGCGGGCAAGGCGCAGGCCGCGTCTTTCACCGGGCTTGCGCGGGCGCTTGGCCTGCCCATGGTCGCGGTGCCTGCCGATCACCTTGAAAACCAGCCGGTGCTGACGCAATCCGACGCGTCGCGCGCCAGCTACCGCACCGGCAGCGTTGCCGAAGCGGCGGCGCTCGCCGCGGCAGGGCCCGGCGCGCGCCTGCTCTCGGCGCGGCTGATTTCCCCAGACAGGCTGGCAACCTGTGCAATCGCGATAGGAGACGCGACTTGACCGTTCACTTCATCGGCGCCGGTCCCGGCGCAGCGGATCTACTGACCCTGAGGGGCCGTGACATCATCGCGGCCTGCCCGGTCTGCCTCTATGCCGGATCGCTGGTGCCACAGGCGATCCTCGCCCATTGCCCCGAGGGGGCAGAGATCATCAACACCGCAGCGCTGGATCTGGACGCCATCATCGGGCATATCCAGACCGCCCATGCCAAGGGGCAGGATGTGGCGCGGCTGCATTCGGGGGATCTGTCGGTCTGGTCCGCCATGGGCGAGCAGATGCGCCGGTTGCGCGCGCTGGATATCCCCGTTTCCGTCACGCCGGGCGTGCCGTCCTTTGCCGCCGCCGCCGCCGCGCTTGGCACCGAGCTGACCTTGCCGGGGCTGGCGCAATCGGTGGTGCTGACCCGCACGAGCGGGCGCGCCTCGAGCATGCCCAAGGGCGAAACGCTGGCCAATTTCGCCGCCACAGGGGCGACGCTGGCCATTCACCTGTCGATCCAGAACATCGCCGCCGTCACCGCCGAGCTGACCCCGGCCTATGGCGCCGACTGCCCCGTTGCCGTGGTCTATCGCGCCAGCTGGCCCGATGAGCAGATCATTCGCGGCACGCTGGGCGACATTGCCGGGCGGCTCGGCGCAGAGATCACCCGCACCGCGCTGATCCTTGTCGGCCCGGCGCTCGCCGGTGAAGGCTTTGACGAAAGCTGCCTCTATGCGGTGGATTACGACCGGCGCTACCGACCGCAAACCGCAGACAGCCCTTGGGCAGGATGGAGCCACGGCGATGATTGATCCAGCCGCCCTTCCGCCCGGCCTGCTGATCTCGGCCCCGTCTTCGGGCACCGGCAAGACTACGGTGATGCTGGGCCTGCTGCGGGCGCTGCATGACGAGGGGCTGTTGGTACAGCCCTATAAATCCGGCCCCGATTACATCGATCCCGCGTTTCACCGCGCCGCCTCTGGGCGGGCGTCATTCAATCTGGATAGCTGGGCGATGGGGGCCGACCTTCTGGGCGCACTTACGGCGCAGGCGCAGGGCGCGGATATCTGCGTCGCCGAAGGGTCGATGGGGCTGTACGATGGGGTCGCCACACGCGGCCAAAGCGGGTTTGGCAGTTCTGCCGAAACCGCGATGCACATGGGCTGGCCGGTGGTGCTTGTGGTCGATGTCAGCGGGCAGGCGCAATCCGCCGCCGCGACCGCGCTTGGGTTCTTGGCCTACCAGCCCGATCTGCCCTTTGCCGGGGTGATCCTGAACCGCGTGGCATCCCCTCGCCACGAGCGGCTGGCACGACTGGGGATGGAGCGGGCCGGAGTGAGGGTGCTCGGCGCCCTGCCCCGGCGCGGCGATCTTGCCCTGCCAGAGCGGCATCTGGGCCTTGTTCAAGCCGCCGAGCATCCCGATCTGGAGGCCGCGATCACCGCCTACGCCGCCTTCCTGCGCGCGCATGTCGATCTGGACGCGCTGCGAAGCGCCGCGCGGGGGCGGCATGGTCAGGGAGCCGCACGCCCGCTGCCATCGGCACCGGCGGGGCGGATCGCGCTGGCGCAGGATGCGGCGTTTTCCTTTACCTATCCGCATCAGCTGCAAGGCTGGCGCGCGGCGGGCGCGGAAATACTGCCCTTTTCCCCCTTGGCCGACGAGGCCCCCGACGCCAGCGCCGATCTGGTCTGGCTGCCGGGCGGCTATCCCGAACTGCACGCCGGACGGCTGGCAGCAGCGCACAACTTTCGCGACGGGCTGATCCGCCACGCCCAGACGCGGCCCGTTCACGGCGAATGCGGCGGCTATATGGCGCTTGGCGCCGCGCTGATCGACAAGCAGGGCACCGCGCATCAGATGGCCGGTCTGCTCGGCCTTGTGACCAGCTATGAAAAGCGCAGGTTTCATCTGGGCTATCGGCGCGTCGATCTGCTGGCCGCGATGCCGGGGCATGCTGTGGGGGCGCAGTTGATGGGCCATGAATTTCACTACTCGACCATCATCGAACAACCCGACGCGCCGCTGGCGCGGGTGACGGATGCCGATGGCGCGCCGGTGCCCGAAACCGGATCGTCCCGAGGCCATGTCACCGGCACGTTCTTTCACCTCATCTCTGCACAAGAGGCCCCGCGATGACCGGCTTTGTCAGCTTCGTGGGCTCTGGCCCCGGCGATCCCGAATTGCTGACGCTCAAGGCGGTGGACCGTCTGAAACGGGCCGATGCCGTGCTGTTCGACGATCTCAGCGCTGGCCCGATCCTTGCCCATGCGCGCGGCGGGGCCGACCTTGTCGGGGTCGGCAAACGCGCCGGGCGCGCCTCGCCCCGGCAGGATCACGTCAGCCGCCTGTTGGTGGATTACGCCCGGATCGACCAACGGGTGGTCCGGCTGAAATCCGGCGATGGCGGCCTGTTCGGTCGCCTCGAGGAAGAGCTGCTCGTCCTGCGCGCCGCCGGTATCCCCTATGAGATCATCCCCGGCGTCCCCTCCGCCGTGGCGGCGGCAGCGGCGGCAGGCATCCCCCTGACCCGCCGCCTGACGGCGCGCCGGGTGCAGTTTGTTACCGGCCATGACGTGACGGGCAAATTGCCGGGCGACATCAGCCTGACCGCGCTGGCCGATCCGAGCGCGTCGACCGTAATCTTCATGGGCAAGCGCACCTTTCCGGGGCTTCTGGCGCAGCTGCTGGCGCATGGCCTGCCGCCGGAAACGCCCGCAATCCTTGCCGAGGATGTCAGCCGCCCCGAACAGCGCATCACCCGGTCGGACGTCTCCGATCTGGCCGAGCGGCTGTCGCACGAGGTAGGCGACAGCGCGGCGCTGATCCTCTATGGCCCGCTGGCCGAGGCGCCGGCATGACGCCCGCGCCCCTAGATCTCTGGCTGATCGGCATCGGCACCGGCAGCCCGGCGCATGTCACCGGCGAGGGCATGCAGGCGCTGCGCGATGCGGCGGTGATCTTGGTGCCGCACAAGGGCGCGGGCAAGGATGATCTCGCCGCGCTACGCCATGACATCCTGAGGGCCAGCGGCACGCAGGCGCAGGTCATCGGCTTTGACTACCCGCTGCGCGACCCTGCCCTGCCCTATCGCGAACGTGTCGCGCATTGGCATGACGAGATCGCCCGCCGCTGGCAGGGCGCTCTGGCCAAGGCAAAACGGTCCGGACCGGTGGCGCTGCTGGTCTGGGGCGATCCGTCGTTATACGACAGCACGCTGCGCATCGCGCGCCGGCTTGCCCCTGTGCCGCGCCTGCGCGTGGTGCCGGGCATCACCGCCATTCAGGCTCTGACGGCGGCCCATGCGCTGACGCTGAACACGGTGAATGGCCTCGTGACCATCACCACCGGGCGACGCTTGCGCGATCACGGCTGGCCCGATGGCGCCGAGACGCTGGTGGTGATGCTGGATGGCGATTGCGCCTTTCAGACCCTGCCGCCCGAGACACATATCTGGTGGGGCGCCTTTCTGGGAATGCCCAAACAGATTCTGGACCATGGCCGGATCGGCGATGTCGCGCAGCGCATCATCAAGGCGCGGGCCGAAGCGCGGGCGCGCCATGGCTGGATCATGGACACCTATCTGCTACGGGCGCAAACCGCTGATCCCTAAGCCTCGCGCCACGCATTACCAATTGACGCGGCGCAGCTTGGTCTGTCAGGTAAGCGCCATGACCGGTCCCGTTTTTTCGGGCGAAAGAGGGAATGCAGTGCGGCGCCCGCGCCAAATCTGCAGCTGCCCCCGCAACTGTCAGCGGCGAGCAGGGCCAACATGCCACTGGAGCAATCCGGGAAGGCTGGTCCAACGCATTGACCCGCAAGCCAGGAGACCTGCCGGACATGTGCCCCATGGTAAACGGGGCGCATCCACCAGACGCCGGGGTGCGTGTTTGGCCGAGGCTCCGCGCGCCGATCCCTGGCGCATCGTCCCGGTCCGATCCGACCCCGCCGTTGTTACGCAAAGGCGCCGGGTGTGGCGCCATAAACGGGACGGATCGATGAAAAAGACCCTGATTGCCAGTGCCATTGCGCTATGCCTGCCTGCGATGGCCTCGGCGCATTTCCTGCTGGAATACACCACGCAGACCATGATCGAGCAGCCCGGCGATGTGCCGGTCAAGCTGATCTTCTGGCACCCGATGGACAACGGGCATGTGATGGACATGGCGCTTCCGCAGGAATTCTACGTGATTCATAATGGCGAGCGGACCGACCTGATCGACACGCTGACGCCGGTGCCCTTCACCGGCGGTGAAAACAGTGGCGATGCCTTCAAGGGGCATGTGCCGGTGAAACGCTCGGGCGATTACGTTCTGGTCACGGTGCCCACGCCCTATTACGAGGCCTCCGAGGAACTTTACATCCAGCAGATCACCAAGGCGTTCCTGAATCGCAACGGATTGCCGACCGACTGGATGACCCCGGTCGGGCTGCCCACCGAAATCCTGCCCCTGAACAAACCCTATAATATCCTCGCCGGGTCCACCTTTACCGGGCAGGTTCTGGCCAACGGCCAGCCGGTTGCGGGCGCCGAGATCGAAATCGAATACATGGCGGCCGAACCCGACATGGACAGCGCAGCCTCTAGCGCGCCGGTTGTCGGCGCCATGCCGGGGGGGACCATCGTCGCCATATCCGATGCCAGCGGCTATTTCACCTTTGGGATCCCCAAGGCCGGGTATTGGGGCTTTGCCGCGCTGGGAACCGGCCCTGCCAGCGAACATGACGGCAAGGATCTGAGCCAGGATGCAGTGATCTGGATCCGCGCCTGGGACATGGAGTGATCTTGCCATGCATATCGTAGATGGCGCGCTGTCCAATCCTGTGGTGATCGCCGGGGCGTTTGCTGCGGCGGGCGGCATCGCGCTTGGCTTGCGCAGCCTGACACTGGAACGCATCCCTGCGGCGGGGGTGCTTTCGGCCAGTTTCTTTGTGGCCTCGCTGATCCATGTGCCCATCGGGCCGTCTTCGGTGCATCTCATCCTGAACGGTCTGGCCGGGATCTTGCTGGGCTGGGCGGCGTTTCCGGCGCTGTTTGTCGGCCTTTTGTTGCAGACGGTGTTCTTTGGCTTTGGCGGGGTGACGGTGCTTGGGGCCAACACGGTGAACATCGCGCTGCCCGCGGTGCTGGCCTGGATGCTGTTCGGGCGGCTGATCGGGCGCGGCTCGCCGCTTGCGGGGGCGATCTGGGGCGGCATCGGCGGGGGTTTTGCCATCGCGGCCACCACGGCAATGGTCGCTGCGGCGCTGGCGCTGTCGGGTGACGCATTCCTGCCCGCCGCAAGACTGGTTTTCTTTGCCCATATCCCGGTCATGGCCATCGAAGCGGTGCTGACCGGCTTTGCCGTGTTGCTGGCCCGTCAGGTCAAACCCGAATTGTTCCAGACCGGAGCCTCCGCATGAAAGCCCTGATAGTTGCATTGGCGTTGATCATCGGCCCTGCGCCGGCACTGGCCCATAAGGTGATCGCGGGCGTGTTTGCCGCCGGAAGCACGATCGAGGGCGAAATCGGTTTTTCAAATGGCGACATGGCCGCCGAGGCGCAGGTTCTGGTGCTTGGGCCGGATGGCGCTGAACTGGGGCAGGCGATCACCGATGCGGACGGGTTCTTTACCTTTGTCCCGACGCAGCCAATCGCCCATCTGTTCCGCGCCGATCTGGGCGCAGGCCATCTGGCCGAGGTGACGATGCCCGCCGATGAGGTGGCCGCGATCCTTGGCTTCGCGCCCACAAAAAGCGCAGAGGTCGCGGAAACCGCGCCCCCCTCAGCCGCGCTGAGCAACGCCGAGCGGCAGGCCATCGCCGAGGCCGTGCGCAACGAAATCCGCCCCCTGCGCCGTGAGATCGCCGCCTACAAAGAGCACACCGGGCTTCAGACGATCCTTGGCGGCATCGGCTATATCGCGGGGCTTTTCGGCTTGGGCTTTTATCTGGCGGCGCGCCGCAAGCTGGCGGGTTGACGCATGGCACATGCGCTTGGACCGAATGAAACGACTTTGACACACCCCGGCAGCCGCCGCATTGCAGGCCTGATCGGCAGCATCGATCCACGGCTGCGCATTCTGGCCGCCATTCTGTTCGCCATGGTGGTGGTGGGGCTGTCATCGCTGATGACGCTGGGGATCGCGATGGGGCTTTCGCTTGGGCTTTTGATCCTGTCGGGCCTGCCGTTGCGGGCGACCCTGAAGCGCATGGCGATGATGGACAGCTTCATTGTCTTCATGGTGCTGCTTTTACCCTTCACCGTGCCGGGCGATCCAATGTTCATTCTGTGGGGCATGCCCGCCACGTGGCAGGGGCTGTGGCAGGGCGTGGACATCGCGCTGACCGCCAATGCGGTGATCCTTGCGCTGATGACACTGGTCGGCACAATGGAGCCGGTGACGCTGGGCCACGCGCTGCACGCGCTGCGCCTGCCCGAAACGCTGGTGCATCTGCTGATGTTCACGATCCGCTATATCGAGGTTCTGCGCGAGGAATACCTGCGCCTGCGCGCCGCGATGAAGGTGCGCGGCTTTCGCCCCGGCACCAACTGGCACAGCTATCGCAGTTTCGGCTATCTGGTCGGAATGATGCTGGTGCGCGCGATCGAACGGTCCGAACGGATCTTGCAGGCGATGAAATGCCGCGGCTTTTCTGGGCGCTTCCACCTGTTGCAGGATTTTACCCTGACGGCGAAGGATCGGCGGTTTGCAAAGGTGTTCGCGGGCGCATTGGGGCTTCTGATTTGTCTGGAAATCGCATGGCATTGATCGAGCTTGAGGATATCCATATCCGCTATCCGGGGCAGGCTGCGATCCTGTCAGGGGCGGGTTTGCGATTGCGTCCCGGTCAGCGCCTGTCCTTGATTGGGCCGAACGGCTCGGGCAAATCCACGCTGCTGCGGGTGATCCTTGGGCTTCAGACACCGCAGCGCGGCGTGGTGCGCGCCTTTGGCCAAACGCGCGCACGCGAGTCCGACTTTCACGAGGTCCGGCGCCGCATCGGACTGGTGTTTCAGGATGCCGACGACCAGCTCTTCTGCCCCACCGTCGCCGAGGACATCGCCTTTGGCCCGCTGAACCTTGGCAAATCAAAAGCCGAGGCGCTGGCGATCGTTGACGCGCTGCTGTCGGACCTGCGGCTCACCCATTTGCGCGACCGCATTACCCACAAGCTGTCGGGCGGCGAAAAACGTCTGGTGACGCTGGCAACCGTTCTGGCGATGCAGCCAGAGGTGCTGTTGCTGGACGAGCCGACGAATGGGCTGGACCCCGAGAACGAGGCGCGGCTGATCGACATTCTGCAAGCGCTGCCTCAGGCGATCCTTCTGGTCAGCCACTCTGCCGAATTCCGGGCACAGATCACCAGCGCAGAGGTCGAAATCCGCGACGGTCTTGTCCATCCCGCCTGATACTGTCTGTTCGGGATGGCCATTGAACCGCGGCAGTTCTGCCGCAAGATGGCTCATCCGGTCTGTCGACACGAAAAAACCGCGCCGGGGTGCCCGGCGCGGTTTCAGTCTGCTCACAGGGGCTTGGCTCAGGCAGCCAGCGCGCCCTTTGCCTGCTCCACGATGGCACCGAATGCTTCGGGCTCGTGCACGGCGAGATCGGCGAGAACCTTGCGGTCAACCTCGATCCCGGCCTTGGTCAGACCGTTGATGAACTTGGAGTAGGTCAGAGCCTCGTCATGCGAGCGAACGGCCGCGTTGATCCGCTGGATCCACAGGGCGCGGAAGTTGCGCTTGCGGTTCTTGCGGTCGCGGGTCGCGTACTGGTTGGCCTTGTCGACGGCCTGGGCTGCAACCTTGAAGGTGCTCTTGCGGCGGCCATAATAGCCTTTTGCCTGATCGAGGACCTTCTTGTGACGGGCGTGGGTAACCGTACCACCTTTGACTCGTGCCATTTGTCAGCTCTCCTTCGTTCAGCGGTCGTAGGGCATATAGCCCTTGACGATCTTGGCGTCGGGGGCCGACAGCGTGGTGGTGCCGCGCGCGTCGCGGATGAACTTGGTGGTGCGCTTGATCATGCCGTGGCGCTTGCCGGCCTGACCTGCGACGATCTTGCCGGTCGCTGTCACCTTGAAGCGCTTCTTGGCGCTCGACTTGGTCTTCATCTTGGGCATTTCCGTCTCCTTGACGTACTGCGGTGAACGCGCGACTCGGCATGCCACTTCGGGCCGGCCACACGGTAGGAAGCGCTCCTATAAGGCGGTGCGCGCTGCGATGCAAGAGGCGCTATCGTCTAGCGGATCACCTGCGCAATGACGCCATAGATCGCCTCGGGAATGTCGGCGAGGCGATAGCCTCCGGGCGCTTGCAGGTTGCCATACAACAGCACCGCAAGCCCGGCCACCGCCATCACCGCCCCGACGCGCGGGGGCTGCCCGTCGGACCATGCGGAAATGATTGCGGGAATCGAAATCGCCACGAGGAAAAGCCCGAGCACAAGATATTGGTCTGGCTGCATCAATCCACGCCCTGTCAGGTTTACCGCCAGCCTAGCACGGGCGCCTTTCTGGCGACACCCGTCCCGCCGCTTTGTCGATCGACAGGGCAGGCTGTGCCGAGGGCGGCCTCCGGATAATTGAGAAGTTGCTTCAAAGCCTCGGCCTAGCCGCAGGCCCTGGCCGGATCGCGAAACCACCCCGAGGTGACGGCGCGCCGGTCTCTTGATCCGCCTTGATCGCGGAAGGCGGCGGTCAAGGATGGGGCGCCCCGTCACCATGTCCGGAGCGCCCCCGCTTTAGATGAATCCGCGCATCACTCGGGATCGGTGGTGTAGATCAGCCGTTCGTTACAGGGCGCCACACGCAGGATGTTGGTGGTGCCGGGCATGTTGAAAGGCACACCGGCGGTCACGACGATCTGGTCCTCGGTGCCGGCATAGCCCTGCGCGCGCGCCGCACGGGCGGCATTCACCACCGCCTGCTTGAAGCGTTCCAGCTCGCCGGTCATCACGCAATTCACCCCCCATGTCAGCGACAGCCGCCGTGCGGTGCCCCGCAGCGAGGTCATGGCGATGATCGGCACGCGGGGCCGCTCGCGCGCCACCTTGGCGACCGTGGTGCCCGACGAGGTAAAGCAGCAGATCACCTTGATGTTGCCCGATTCCGCGATCTCGCGGGCGGCGGCAACGATGCCATCGGCAATGCTCTGCTTATCGATGTTGCGGCTGGCTTCCATGACCTCGGTGTAGGTGGGGTCGTTTTCGACGGCGATGGCGGTGTTGTTCATCGTGGTCACCGCCTCGACCGGGTATTGCCCGGCGGCGGATTCCGCCGACAGCATCACCGCATCGGCGCCCTCGTAGATGGCGGTCGCCACGTCCGAAACCTCGGCCCGGGTCGGCATCGGGCTTTCGATCATCGATTCCAGCATCTGCGTCGCAACGATCACCGGCTTGCCCGCCTTGCGGCACATGCGGATCAGCTGCTTCTGGATCGGCGGCACCGAATGCACCGGCAGCTCGACGCCCAGATCGCCCCGCGCAACCATCACCCCGTCGGAGACTTCGAGAATCTCGGCGAAGCTCTTCACCGCCGAAGGCTTTTCGATCTTCGACAGGATCGCGGCGCGGCCATCGGCCAGCTTGCGGGCCTCGATCACGTCTTCGGGGCGCTGCACAAAGCTGAGCGCGAGCCAGTCGACACCAAGCGCGGCGGCGAATTCCAGATCCTTGCGGTCTTTCTCGGACAGCGCTGCCAGCGGCAGCAGCACGTCGGGCACGTTCACACCCTTGCGGTTGGAAATCGTGCCCCCCGCCTCGACGACGCAATTGGCGAAATCCTTGCCGCATTCCTCGACCCGCAGGCGGATCTTGCCGTCGTTCACCAGCAGATGCGCGCCGACGCCAAGCGCCGCGAAGATTTCGGGATGCGGCAGGCAGACGCGCTTTTTCGTGCCGGGCGCCGTGTCGAGATCGAGCCGGAAGGTCTCGCCCCATTCCAGCTCTTCTTCCTTATTGGCAAATTCGCCCACGCGCAGCTTCGGCCCCTGAAGGTCGGCCAGAATGGCGATCGGGCTGTCCAGATCCTTTTCCACCTGACGGATCAGGCGGTGCATCTTGGTGATGTCGTCGTGGGTACCGTGGCTCATGTTGAGGCGGAAGACGTCGGCGCCGGCCTCGTGCAGCGTCCGGATCATCTCGTAGGTGTTGCTCGCCGGGCCGAGCGTGGCCACGATCTTGACTTTGCGCAGTCGTCTCATCTTCCGTCTCCCCTGCCTGGTCGGTGCCGGGCTCTTCGTATTTGTTCAACGCTGAACGAGTTACCGCTAACGCTTGTCTTCGGTATCGCGCAATTCCATTTGTCGTGCAACTGCTCTAATCCAAGGCACAGCAGCACGACGGATACCATGACTTATACACCCTGCACGATAGAAGGAGAGGACCGGAAAAGTCGTTTTCTGGTCACCTGTGATCACGCCACGAATACCGTACCGCCCGACCTCGGGGGAAGCCTCGGCTTGCCCGAAGCGGACATGGCGCGGCACATCGCCTATGATATAGGCGCTCTTGGCACGGCGCGGGCGCTGGCGCAGGCGCTTGACGCGCCACTGGTGGCGTCGAATTTCTCGCGGCTGGTGATCGACCCGAACCGCGGCGAAGACGACCCGACGCTGCTGATGCGGCTGTATGACGGCTCGATCATTCCGGGAAACCGCCATGCCGATGCGGGCGAAAAGGCGCGCAGGCTCGATGCCTACTGGCACCCCTACCATGCCGCAATCGAGCGGATGGCGGCGGGGCGGCATGATATCGCCCTCATCGCGGTGCATTCCTTTACGCCGCAATTGCGCGGCCGAGGCCCCCGCCCGTGGCATGTCGGCATTCTACATGCATGGGATTCGCGCCTGTCCGATCCGCTGATCGCGCAGCTGAGCGCCGAGCCGGATCTTGGCCCCGAGCGCGTTGGGCGCAACCAGCCCTACCCTGGCCACCTGCCCGGCGATGCGGTTCACCGCCATGCCCTGCGCCACGGGCGCAACAACACCCTGCTTGAACTGCGCAGCGACCTGATCGCCGAGCCAGAGGCGCAGCAGGCATGGGGCCGCAGGCTGGCCCCGCATCTGCAGGCCGCGCTGGACGCGGTCGCCCCCTGACACCCTGCCCTGACATCCACAAGGAGACCCCGATGGACGACGCAACCCGCACCGAAATCGAAGCCGCCGCCTTCCGCAGACTGCGCCAGCATCTGATGGAAGATCGGCCCGATGTGCAAAACATCGATCTGATGAACCTCGCCGGGTTCTGCCGCAACTGCCTGTCACGCTGGTATCAGGAGGCCGCCGCCGAGCGCGGCATCGAGATCGCCAAGGACGAGGCGCGCGAGATCTATTACGGCATGCCTTATGATCAGTGGCGCGCGCAGAACCAGACCGAGGCGGACGACGCGAAAAAGGCCGCCTTCAAGACGGCCTTCGACGAAAATGTCCTAAAGAAGTAACGCCCCAAGGGGCAGCAGGCTTACAGCTTGCTGTCCTGCTGGCGCAGTTGGCGGGCACGGGTCAGGATGGCATCCTCGACCGTGCGCGTGGTCGCCGCCGCAACCGGCCCCGAGCGCGACATCAGCGCCACGTTGAGCGAGCGGGCGTCCAGCGCCGGATCGGAGACATAGATCGTGGCGCGATAGGCCTGCCCGCCGCCCGGGGGCGTGCCGTAGCCGGTGATGATCACCCCGGTGAACGGATCGACCGATTCCACCGGCAGGAAATCCAGCACATCCAGCGACGCATCCCAGATGTAGCGGTTGACCGCGCCAACCTTGCCCGCATCCTCGCGCGCCTTGAAGATGTCCCAGATCGTCGAGGTCGGCTTGCCCTCGCGGCCATAGATCTCTTCTTCGATGATCCGCTGCGATGTTTCGGCGTTGCCCGGCGGCACAACCAGCGTATCGTCGCCCTTCCGGTCGAACCAGCCGCAGCCTGCCAGCGCCAGCATCCCGCAGAGAAGCGACAGCCTCGCCATGTCACGCATCAAAGTCATTCGCCCAAGCTCCTGCCCGTCCGGTCCGTAAATCTGCTCCCTGCATACCCATGCGCCGCGGGCGCGACAAGTCGTCAATGGCTTGCCCGCCGCGCGGGGCCTCGCAGGGGGCAAAAACCGTTGTGGCAGAATCGCATCACTGCCTAGCTTGTTGCCGGACCCACCCCGGCACCAGTTGCCAACCCGAGGCCCCGGGGCGCATAGAGAGGCACATCAAGGCCGGGCAACCCGGATTGAGACGTGCCTTACGAACACATGAGGGAAACAATGAAAAAGATTCTGTTTGCGACTACCGCACTGGTCGCGACCGCAGGCGTCGCTTCCGCAGAAGTCGCACTGACCGGCTCCGCCGAAATGGGTGTCTTTGGCGGCAACTACGCTGACACGCAATTCTTCACCGACCTCGACGTCACCTTCACCATGACCGGTGAAGCAGACAACGGTCTGACCTTCGGCGCGACCATCGACCTCGACGAAGCAACCGACACCCCTGACTTCGAGGACCCCTCGGTTCAGGGCGGCGAGAACATGTTCATCTCCTACGGTGGCATGACCCTGACCATGGGTGACACCGACGGCGCGCTGGACAAGCTCGTTCCCGAGATGGCGCTTGCAGGCGGTTCGCTGGCCGACGACGAAACCGTCCACGCTGGCTTCCAGCACGGCGACGGCGATGCACTTGGCATCACCGGCCTCGACGGCCTGGGCGACGGCCAGATCGCTCGCCTCGACTACGCCTACGACGCCTTCACCTTCTCGCTGTCGGCTGAGCAGGTTGCAGACGGCGCAGACGTCTCCGGCATGGGCGACACCGTTTGGGGCATCGCAGGCGCATGGAGCGGCACCGTTTCGACTGTCGACCTGACCGTCGGCCTCGGCTACCAGGCAGTTGACGACTACGCAGCAACCACCGGTCTCGGTGTTGTCGCTGGTCTCGCAGGCGGCTTCTCGGCTGGTATCGACTACTCCAACACCGACATCGACGGCGTGTCCGACGACGTGAACCACTGGGGTCTCGGCCTTGGCTACGAGATGAACGCACTCGCAGTTGGCTTCAACTGGGGCCAGTTCGACTACGGCAACGACTACAAAGACAGCGGCTACGGTCTCGCAGCTGCTTACGACCTCGGCGGCGGCCTCTCGGCCAAGTTCGGTTTTGGCCACTCGGACGGCGACTCGTTCTCCGACGAAGTCAACACCTACTCGCTGGGTCTGGCGATGTCCTTCTGATCTCTCACGAGATACAGATACGAGGGAAGAGCGGGCATTGCCCGCTCTTTTCTTTTGTGCGACCCACAGGGCGCATAGCCGACCGGAGCCGACCCCATGTTGCCGCTTTCTCCCCAGCGCCTCGCCACCCTGCGCCAGCAGGCTGCAAGCGCCATGGCGCGCGGACAGCTCGCGCAGGCCAAGACCGCGCTGCAACAGATCGACCTTTTCGATACCACCGGCGCCGACGCGCCGTTTCATCTGTCTCGCATCGCCTATGAAGAGGGCGACCGCGATGCCTGCCTGTCGCATCTGCGCCGCGCCGCGCAGCGCGCACCGGGCAACGCCAAGCTGCTGATCCACGCCGCCGAGCGATTTCGCGCGCTTGGTGCCGCAGACGAGGCGCTGCCGCTCTACGATGCGCTGGCTGCCCTGCCCGGTCAGGCCCTAAAGGCGCGCGCCGACAAGGCCCATACCCTGCAATTGCTCGGCCGCTTCGACGAGGCAGAGGCGATCTTTCGCAAGCTGATCCGCGCCCACCCGCGCGAGGCGCAGCTGTATCGCATCTTTCTGGCCGCGCGCAAAACCCCGCCGGGCGATCCGCTTCTCAAAGCGATGGAACAGCTCTGGGCGCGCAAGGATCTGGCGCCCGATCAACGGGTGCATCTTGGCTATGCGCTTGGCAAGGCGCTGGATGAAACCGGCGATCCGGCCCGTGCCTTTGCCTGCTGGTCGCGCGCCAATGCCGCCCAGCGCGAGGCCGCGCCGTTTGACCTTGCCGCGCAGGATCGCGAATTCGACGCGGTGATCGCGGCGCAATCCGCCCTGCCCCAAGGCACGGCCAGCGGCGCACCCGCGCCGATCTTTGTCACCGGGATGCCGCGCTCGGGCACCACCCTTGTCGAGCGTATCCTGTCGGCCCATTCCCGCGTCGGCGCGGGCGGAGAGCTCGGCCATGCGCTGCGCCTGTCCTATCAGGTCTTCGGCGCGGGCGAGGAGATGCAGCCGATCACCGACGCCGCAAAGATGCGCGCCTTTGCCGAGCGCTACCGCAGGCTCGCGCGCCGCGATGTGCCCGGCGAGTCGCCGGTGATCACCGACAAGTCAATCCTGTCCTATCTGGTGATCGGCCTGCTGCATGCGGCGATTCCGGATGCGCGCTTTGTGGTGGTGCAGCGCGATCCGCGCGACATTGCCCTGTCGATCTGGCGCAACCATTTCGTCACCGGCACCCATAGATACGGCAACGATCTGGCCGACCTTGCCCATAGCATCAAACGCTTTCGCGCCATCGTGGCGCAGTGGCAGGCCGCCCTGCCCGGGGTGATTCATCAGATCCGTTACGAAGACCTCGTGACCGATCCAGAACCGCAATCGCGCGCTTTGATCGCGGCGGCTGGGCTGGAATGGCAAGACGCCTGCCTTGCCCCGCAAGACAGCAGCGCCGCGGTCAAGACGCTGAGCGTGGCGCAGGTGCGCCAGCCGATCCACGCCGGCCGCGCCCGCGGCTGGCAGAAATATGAACAGCAACTGGCGCCCTTTATCCGGGCCTGGGGGGACGATCCATGGGACTGACCGACATTCGCGAGCGCATCGCCAAAGCCTGCGCCGCCGCCGAGCGCAACGCCGAAGACGTGCAACTGATCGCCGTCAGCAAGGTGCAGCCGAACGCCCGCGTCGAGGCGGTGCTGGATCAGGGCCATCGCCTGTTCGGTGAAAACAAGGTGCAGGAAGCGCAGGGCAAATGGCCCGAGTTCATGCAGCGCTACGACGGCGTGCAGGTGCATCTGCTCGGCCCGCTTCAGACCAACAAGGCCCGCGCCGCGATGGAGCTGTTCTCGGCCATTCATTCGGTCGACCGCCCCAAGCTGGCGCAGACCCTTGCCCGGCTGGCGCAGGAAACCGGCGCCTGCCCCGATCTGTTCCTTCAGGTGAACACCGGAGAAGAGGAGCAAAAGGCCGGGGTGATGCCCGCAAATGCCGATGCCTTCATCGCCGAGGCCCGCGCGCTTGATCTGCCGGTGGTTGGCTTGATGTGCATACCGCCGGTGCACGAGACACCCTCGCTGCATTTTGCCCTGCTGCGCAAGATCGCAGAGCGCAACGGGCTGGCCGGGCTGTCGATGGGCATGAGTTCGGATTTCGAAGAGGCCATCGCACTCGGGGCAACCCATGTGCGCGTCGGCTCGGCAATCTTCGGAGAACGCGACTACAGCTGATGCCCAGAGCTTCGGCATAGCTTGTATGCGTATGATCAAAGCCGCCGCTGGCGACTTGCGCCTGCGCGCGGGCGCGGCTAGGGCTTGGCCCATGCGGATCGTACGAGACTACCAGTTCGTCGAAGATCAGGACCGGGGCGCCAGCGTCGCCATCGGCAACTTCGACGGTGTGCACATTGGTCATCAGGCCGTGATCGGCCTTGCGCGCAAGATGGGCGGCGATGCGCCTCTTGGCGTGCTGACCTTCGAGCCACATCCGCGTGAATATTTCGCGCCCGCATTGCCGCCGTTCCGGCTGATGTCACCGCAGGCGCGGCTCAGCCGTCTGGAAAAGCTGGGTGTCGATCGGCTGTATGAGCTGAATTTCAACGCGGCGCTGGCCTCGCTGACCCCGCGTGAGTTTGCCCAGAACGTCATCGCCGACGGGCTGGGCCTGAGCCATGTCGTGGTCGGGGCCGATTTCTGCTTTGGCCATGACCGCGCGGGCACCACCGACGCCTTGCGCGCCTTTGGTGACGAGATGGGCTTTGGCGTCACCATCGCCGACCTGCTGGCCCAGGGCGAGACCCGCGTCAGTTCCACCGCGATCCGGCAAGCGCTGAGCGATGGCCGCCCCCGCGATGCCGCCGCGCAGCTTGGCCACTGGCACCGCATCGAAGGCGTGGTGATCGGCGGCGAACAGCGTGGCCGGGTGCTGGGCTATCCCACCGCCAACATGTCGATCGACGGGCTGCACCAGCCAAAACTGGGCGTCTACGCCGTGCTGGTCGAGGTGATGAACGGCCCGCACAAGGGGCAGTATCACGGCGCCGCCTCGATGGGGGTGCGCCCGATGTTCGGCGAGAACACCCCGAATCTTGAAACCTTCCTGTTCGACTTCTCGGGCGATCTTTATGGCGCGACCCTGTCGGTCGGGCTGGTCGACTATCTGCGCCCCGAACAAAAGTTCGACGGGCTCGAGGCGCTTGTCGCCCAGATGGATCGAGACTGCGACCGCGCGCGCGGCATTCTGGCGACCCTATGACAGATCCGATCGCCCGCCCCGGCCTTGCCCCCCGTTTCTGGGAAAACAAGCCGCTGACCAAGATGAGCGACAAGGAATGGGAAGCGCTGTGCGACGGCTGTGGCAAGTGCTGTCTCAACAAGCTCGAAGACGAAGACACCGGCGCGGTGGCACTGACCTGCGTCGCCTGCCGCCTGCTCGATGACGAGACCTGCCGCTGCTCGCAATATCCCATCCGCCACCAGTTCGTGCCCGAATGCATCGTGCTGAAGCCGACGAACATGGAAGACAACCTGTACTGGATGCCCGAGACCTGCGCCTACAAGCTGCTGTGGGAAGGCAAGCCCCTGTTCAAGTGGCACCCGCTGATCTCGGGCGACCCGGATTCGGTGCATCGCGCCGGGGTCTCGATGCAGGGCCGCACGGTTTCCGAATTCGAGATCGATGACGACGACTGGGAAGACTATATCATCGAGGAGCCGACCTGATGTTCTTTGCCTCCGACAATTCCGGCCCGGTGCCACCGCAGGTATTTGAGGCCATGGCCCGCGCCAATGACGGCCATGTCAGCGGCTACGGCGCCGATGCGCTGTCGCTGGACGTGGCCGACCGGCTGCGCGATCTGTTCGAAGCGCCGGAGGCGGCGGTCTACCTCGTGCCCACCGGCACGGCGGCGAACGTGCTGTCGCTGTCGGTGCTCTGCCCGCCCTATGGCACGGTGTTCTGCTCGCCCGTGGCGCATATCCATGAAGATGAGTGCAACGCGCCGGAATTCTTTACCGGCGGCGCCAAGCTGACGCTGGTGCCCGGAGCCGACCGCATGACGCCAGAGGCGCTGCGCGCCAGCATCGAAGGCGAGGAAAGCCGTGGCATCCATGGGCCGAAGCGCGGCCCGGTGTCGATCACGCAAGTGACCGAGCGCGGCAACGTCTATGCGATGGAGGAGCTGCGCGCGCTCACCGCCGTGGCCCGCGACTACGGCCTGCCGGTGCATCTGGACGGGGCGCGGTTTGCCAATGCCGCCGTCAAGCTGGGGGTGAGCCCGGCCGAGATGAGCTGGAAAGCCGGGGTCGACATCTGCGTGTTCGGCGGCACCAAGAACGGGCTGATGGGCGTTGAAGCGGTGATCATCTTTGATCCCGCCAAGGCGGAAGAGTTTGAATACCGCCGCAAGCGCGGCGCGATGCTGTTTTCCAAACATCGCTACCTTGCGGCGCAGATGGATGCCTATCTGCGCGATGACCTCTGGTCCGATCTCGCGCGGCGCGCCAATGCCCGCGGCGATCAGCTGGTGCAGGGGATGAAGGGCATGGGCGTGACCATCCGGCACGACACCCACGCCAATATGGTGTTCTTTGACGCCACGCGCGCGGTGCATCGCGCGCTGCACGATGCGGGCGTGGCCTATAACATCTGGGGAACGCTCGACGGAGCCCCGGAACAGGAACTGATGGGCCGCCTTGTCTGCGACTGGTCGCTGGAGCCGGCGCAGGTGTCCGAATTTCTTGACGTGCTTGGCCGCGCCATCTAGCGCGGCCGCCTTGCCAGCGTCAGACCGGCAGCCCATGGCACGCCGGTCGGCATCAGATCAGTTGAGCGCGAAATGCAGCTGGTAGCTGCCGTCCGAAAACGCCCCGAACAGGTCGGCAATGTCGGGATGGTCCACCGGCTCGCCGGAGTAATCCGCGATCAGATTCTGCTCGGACACGTAAGCAACGTAAAAGCTCTGCTCGTTTTCGGCCAGCAGGTGATAGAACGGCTGGTTCTTCACCGGACGCGCGTCCTCGGGAATCGCCTCGTACCAGTCATCGGTGTTGCTGAACTCGGGGTCGACATCGAAAACAACCCCGCGAAACGGGTGCTTACGGTGGCGAACGACCTGGCCCAGATAATATTTTGCGCGGAGTGTGTGCATTAGATACCTCTTGGTCCAAGTGTTGTCATCATTATGGCGGAAAGTCCAACTTTAGGGCATAATTTAGCGGAAACACTCTGTGTTCCCCCACCCAACAGTCCTAAAGGCGAGCAGTTCCGCTGACATTCGCCCGGCGTGTGTATGCCTGCGGCGTGAGCGCGCCGCAATTCCGATTCCATCAGAGGGATTGATGCGGTATCGTCACCGAAGGCAAGAAACCCATAACGACAAGCCGATTCACGGCGAAACACCAAGAAGAGCGAGAGGCAGATGAGCAGATGGCTGCGCGCGCTTGTGCTCGTGTTGCTGGCGGCATCCTGCGGGGGTGGCGGCGGCAACGGGACAGCACCACGCGATTTGGAAAACGCCTGCGCAATCCTGAACGAACGCCCCCATTACGCCCGCGCCTTCCGCGCCGCAGAGCGCAAATGGGGGGTTCCGGTGCATGTGCAGATGGCGACGATCTATCAGGAAAGCAAATTCATTTCCGACGCGCGGACACCGTTCCGCTATGCGCTTGGGGTGATTCCCTATGGGCGGCAAAGCTCGGCTTTCGGCTACAGTCAGGCGCTCGATGGCACCTGGGATGAATATCTCGAAGACACCGGCCAGCGCCGGGCCCGGCGCGACGACATCCGCGATGCCGTCGATTTCATGGGTTGGTACATGAGCGGAACCAACGCCTCGCTCGGGATCAGCAAGTATGATGCGCGCAACCAGTATCTGGCCTATCACGAAGGCCGGACCGGCTATAAGCGCGGCACCTATAACAGCAAGGCGTGGCTGGTGCGGGTGGCCGACGATGTTGGCAAGCGCGCGCTGGTCTATCAGGTGCAACTGGCGACCTGCCGCGCCGCGCGCTGATCGCAGGGCGGCGCCCGTCAGGCGCCGCCGCCGGTATCAGTTGCCGACCCGGTTCACATCGAAGGTGGCATTCGACAGCTTGGTGGCCGTCAGACCACCCAGCACCACCGTCGTGGTCTGGCCATTGCCATCGCGCACGATCCACTGACGCAGCTCCATCGGGTTCGCGGTGAACTTCATCTGGATCGAGCCGTATTCCGGGCGCGCCGGATCCTGTGCGGTGACCGTTGTCGCGGTGCCATCATAGCTGTGCCCCGTCACCATCCCGGCCCGGCCAAGATTGACGTTGCGATCAAGGATGATCGACAGCGGCGTCTGGCTCAGCGGATAGGTCTCGGGCTGCCCGCCCACCTTCTTGTCAAAGATATACACCGCGCCGGACCATGCCAGCACCATGGCCTGTTCGGGCGGGTTGTACTCGAAACGCATCTTGCCGGGGCGCTTGATATAGACCGTCCCGGTCGAGATCGTGCCGTCACCGTTGATCTGGGTGAACGGGCTTTTGGCCGACTGGATGGTGTTGAGATACTGCGAGATCTGGCCAAGCGACAGCTGGTCTGCGGCCACCGGAACGGCGGTCAGCGCAAGCGCGGTCAGCGCGGCGAGGGCGGTGCGGAGCATAAATCGTCCTTCCTGCTCTGGTCGATGGCGGCAGACATGGCACCGGCTGTCCGGTTATGCCATATCCGCCGCGCCTTGCAGGGATAGATAGGCGCTAACCGCGGCCAGCCAAGGCTCAGCGTGCCAGCGCACCGGCGAGGGATCGCCTGTAGTCCGCCTTGCGGGGCATCCCGGCGCGCGCCTCGCGGTCAATCCAGCCCGGATCAAAGGCGATCTTCAGGGGGCAACCGGTCAGCAGCCCGTGCGCGAGCTGCCCGGTCCTGCCGCCCTCGCCAGCTTGGCGCGCGCATCATGTGTGCGGCGTGGCAAAAGCGACTGGGGATGCAGTCCGCAAGGCCGCGCCAACCCAAGGCTGCTAAACAATTGTTCACCCGCGGCGGCCCATTTGCCCAGCCTGTGTGAACAATGCCACGCTTACCCGCCGAACCCTGCGCGATCTGGGCTGGAGGTTGGCAGCGATTGCGCAGGCGGGCAAAGGTGGCGCAAACACAACGACGACGGTGGCCGTTTGCGCCCGCCGCAAAACAAGACACCGTGGAGAATGGACATGCCGGTTTTGAACAGGGCTGGGCGAGGTCGAGTCGCCGCGCGTGCCTGTGTACTGGCGGCAACGACCTGCGCCCTGTCCGCCGGGGCGGCCCTGCCACAGGAAAGCCCGTGGATCTGGAATCGCCCGGTGCTGAACTTCATGGGCGTGCCCGGCATCATCGACATGCCAACGGCGCATTCGGCCCGCGATGCAGATATCGACGTATCGCTGTCAATCCTTGACGGCAGCCGCCGCCTGACCGGGCATTTCCAGATCACGCCGCGCCTGTCGGGCGTGTTCCGC
The DNA here is from genome assembly GCF_030547555.1 of Salipiger sp. 1_MG-2023. Lineage (NCBI taxonomy): Bacteria > Pseudomonadati > Pseudomonadota > Alphaproteobacteria > Rhodobacterales > Roseobacteraceae > Salipiger > Salipiger sp. 1_MG-2023. The sequence continues at coordinate 43,319 of NZ_JAUOQN010000020.1, forward strand.
TACGCCAATCTGGACAGCTATCAGGGCATTGACCCCTATTACGACCGCAGCTTCGATTTGCGGTTCCTGCTGCACGAAGAAACCGCCCGGATGCCCGCCGTAACGGTGGGGCTTCAGGATTTCGGCGGCACCGGCATCTATGCCGGCGAATACCTTGTTGCCACCAAGACCTTCGGGCGGCTGCGCGCGACCACCGGGCTTGGCTGGGGGCGCTTTGCCGGTCGGGACGGGTTCGACAACCCGCTTGGCCTGTTCAGCGATGATTTCAAGACCCGGCCATCGGGGCCTTCGGGCGTGCAAGGCACTGGCCAACTCGACGCAAAGCAATGGTTCCGCGGCGACGCCGCGCTGTTTGCCGGGCTGCAATACGCGGTGAACGACCGGCTGATGCTGTCTGCCGAATACTCGACGGATACCTATTCCAATGAAGAGCAGTACACGTCATTCGAATACCGCTCGCCCGTCAACGTCGGGCTGTCCTACCGCTATAGCGACAGCCTGTCGATCAGCGGCGCGTGGCTTCACGGCTCTGCCGTGGCCGCCGGGCTGACCTATACGTTCAACCCAAAGACGCCGAACCGCTATCCCGGCGGGTTCGACCGCGCGCCTTTCCCGGTGACTCCGCGCGCCCCCGGCAGCGCCGTCGATCTTGGCTGGACGCAGCTGACCGACGCAAACGGCATCCTGCGCGACAACATGCAGCGCTACCTGGCCATCGACGATCTCCTGCTCGAAGGCTTCGACGTCGGGCCGCGCAGCGCCCGGATCTCGTTGCGGATGGGCGGCCAGACCGCTCCGGCGCAGGTCATCGGCCGGGTGGCCCGGATGATGACCAACAACCTGCCGCCCTCGGTCGAACGCTACGACATCACCCTGATCGACAACAACGGTCTGGCGGTCAGCACGGTGACGCTTACCCGCTCCGACCTCGAAGAGCTGGAGCACGCGCCCGACGGCGCATGGCAAAGCTTTGCCCGCGCCAAAATTGTGTCAGCGCAGGATTTGCCCACCGTCGTCGATGCCGCCTACCCGAAAGCCAGTTGGCGGTTGGGGCCGTATCTCGAGGCGAGCTATTTCGACCCCGAAAGCCCGATCCGCCTGACCTTCGGCGCCGAACTTAGCGGCCGTTACGAGCCAGCCCCCGGGCTGGTGCTGCAAGGCGCGCTGCGCCAGAAGCTTGCGGGCAATGCCGGCGATCTGCCCACATCGAACTCGGTGCTGGAACATGTGCGGTCCGACAACGCGCGCTACGCCGATCAGGACGGCATCACGATGCCGAGCCTGACAGCGGCGAAATTCTTCCGGCCGGGCGAGGATGTTTTTGGCCGCATCACCGCTGGCTGGTTCGAGCCGATGTTCGGCGGCCTCTCCGGAGAGGTGCTGTGGAAGCCGGTCGATAGCCGCCTCGGTCTCGGGCTTGAAATCAACTATGCCAAGCAGCGCGAGTACGAACAGGGCTTCGGCTTTCAGTCTTATGACGTCTGGACCGGCCACGCCTCGGCCTATTGGCAAGGCGATGGCGGCTTTGCCTACCAGCTTGATGCCGGGCGCTATCTTGCCGGCGACTGGGGCGCGACACTGGGCATCGACCGCACCTTCGGCAACGGTATCAGCATCGGCGCCTTTGCCACGCTGACCGATGTCAGCTTCGACGATTTCGGCGAAGGCTCGTTCGACAAGGGCATTCGCTTCGACATCCCGCTGTCCGCCCTCACCGGCCAGCGCACCCGTGCAAGCATCACGCGGACGATCCGTCCGGTGCAGCGGGACGGCGGCGCCCGACTGGAGGTCGACGGACGTCTTTACGAACAGGTGCGCGATTTCCAACAACCGGCGCTGCAATCCGACTGGGGGCGGTTCTGGCGATGAAAACAGCATCCATGGCATTGCTCTGCGCTCTGGCGCTTGCCGCCTGCAGCAGCGATGGCGCAACGAAAAAGACGTTCACCGAGCTGAGCGCCTTGATCAGGGTCAGCAAAGCGCCCGCGGTCGATCTGCGCGCGCAGCTGACCCCCGAGATCGCCGCCCAGACCGACGCTCCGCTGTTCCTGCTGACGCTGCCACAGCGCGACGCGGCGCAGGCGCTGTTCGCGCAGGAACAGACCAGTGGTGCCAATACGTCGTGGCGGTCCGGATCTGGCGAAGGCATCGTGCTGCAAGGCGGTGTGCTGCAGGCGACGCGGGGCCTTGGCGGCGACCTGATCACTGCGGATGTGACGGATGTGCGCGCCGCGCTGGCCGGTCGCATCAATCAAGGCGAGCGGGTGCACCGGCATCTTGACGGCGAAGATAAGCTGATCGCCGAGGCCTATGTCTGCGACTACACCCGCAGCGCAGACAGCACGCAGGCCTATTTCAAGACCCTGCCCGCGACGCGAATCAACGAAAGCTGTACCGGACTGGTGCAGGAGTTCGACAATACCTACTGGGTCGACGGCTCTGGCCGGGTTCTGCGCGCAATCGAATGGGCCGGCCCGGCCATCGGCTATATCGAGCGCGAACAGCTTCAATAGGCCGATACTCCGCCGCCCCGGGCGGCGGAGACATCGAATCCACCAAAAATCATTCTATTGTGCTGAAACTCTGCGCGACAAGACCGCGCGCCGGGCAGTTGGCATTGCAGCACCGGCCAAAGGCTGGCAAAAGCAGCCACAAGGGGTTGCGAATTTCTGTACCTGTGCAACCTTGGTGATGTGTAACGAGTTCATTGTTGGAGTTATGACATGGTTCATGTCAGATCTGCGCCCTGCCGCGTGCCGTTTCTGGTCGCGGCGCTTCTTCTGCCTGCAACAGGCAGCCAAGCGCAGGACGTTGTCCCGAGATATCCCGAAGAGCCAAGCGAAGCATCGCCGCTGCTTCCAACCCCGTCGCTGACCACGACGGCGCTGCTGACTGCCACTTCGACGTCGGACGGAGGGTCCTCCGGCAGTACCAGCAGCACCAGTTCGACGGTCCGCGACTAAGTTCGGATAGCGCGCGCCGCACCCACAACGGCGCACGGATTGGGCATTGGCCGATTTTCAAGCACCGGGAGACATTCCGACGCATTAATTTTCCGTGCCTTCGCAACACCCTTTGCGCGAGTGCCTCTGACATGTTAACCGAAAGAAACGTCTTTCAGAGGAAATCTCAAAATGACTCGAATTCTTGCACTCGCAGCCGCAAGCCTTGTTTCTCTTGCACCGATCGCTCAGGCTCAGGAAGTCACGCCGCGCGATCCTAGCATCAGCTCACAAAGCGCACCGCTGTCCCTTATGCCGCTGCTGATCGCTGGCACCGTGGCAACGATCGCGATTGCCTCGACCTCCGGTGGTAGTGGCGATGGTGGATCCTCCAACAACACGACTCCTTTGCAGTAAGCGCCACAACGTAGCGCAGAGATCTGCCGTGGCTGAGGCGAACCTGCATCGGGTTCGCCTTTTCGCTGCCGGTTCGGTGGCATGAAGACCCCTTTGACAGTACTGCTTTCGTAAAGAAGAAGCGGCTCACCGACAGACCATCGAGACGAGGACGAGACATGGCCAAGAACACTTTCAGGGGACTCGCCGCGGCGAGTCTGTTGGCGCTGGGGGCCTGCGGCGTTGCCTACCAGTCACCCTCGGTGAACCCGGTGCGTGGCAGTGATGCCAAGGTCCGGGTGCTCAAGATCACGCCCGAAAGCACCATCGTTGCCAATCGCTCGGACTATGCGCCCAAGGAATTGCCGCCGTTCTTCTTCAACACCGCCGGCGGTGGCAATGTCCGGCCCGGCGCGGGCAGCGCCCCTGCCCCGGTGGTCGAATATCAAAGCAAACCTTCCTCGCTTCAGACCCGCGTTCCCCCTGCGCCCGCAACCGGACCCTACCAGATCGGCGTCGGTGACGTGCTGCTGCTTGCCACGCCGCAGGCCGGCTCGACCGTCGAGCAGCTGACCGGCCTTCTGGCCGCCACCAACTCGCGCCAAGGCTATACCGTGCAGGACGATGGCGCGATCGCGATTCCCAATGTCGGGCGGGTTCAGGTTGCCGGATCGACCATCGACGAGGCCGAGAACAGCCTGTTCCAGCGGCTTGTCGAGAATGACATCGAACCGACCTTCAGCCTTGAAGTCACCGAGTTCAACTCGAAGAAAGTGTCGATCGGTGGCGCCGTCTCGAACCCGACCGTTGCGCCGATCACCCTGACGCCGCTGTACCTCGACGAGGCGCTTGCCGCTGCCGGGGGCGTCAACGCCGCCGATCTCGATTACGCGTCGGTGCGGATCTATCGCGACGGCACGATCTACCAGATTCCGCTTGATGAGCTGTATTCCAACCGCAGCCTTGCACGGGTGCAGCTTGCGGACGGCGACGCCGTGTTCGTCGATACCCAATACGAGCTGACCCGGGCGCAGGCCTATTTCGAGGAACGCATCCGCCTTGCGGAATTCCGGCAATCCTCGCGTCTTTCCGCGCTGAACGAGCTGTCCGCGGAGGTCTCGCTGCGCCGTCAGGACATGTCCGAAGCACGCACGAACTATACCACCCGGCTCGAGCTGGATTCGGTAGACCGCGATTACGTCTATCTTGCCGGCGAGGTCGCAAGCCAGGCGCGCTACACGCTGCCCTTCGGCAAGACGGCCTCGCTGGCCGACGCGCTCTATTCCAATGGCGGCATACCGACCCAATCCGGAAACGTGCGCGAAATCTACGTGCTGCGCGGCTCTGCCGATGCGCGGGAATTCGGCGCGATCACCGCTTGGCAGCTTGACGCGCGCGATGCGACGAACCTGCTTCTTGCCACCCGCTTCGAGCTGCGCCCGAACGATGTGGTCTTTGTCGCAGAGCAACCGGTCACACGCTGGAGCCGCGTGGTCAACCAGATCACCCCGTCGCTGATCGTCAGTGCTACGAACGCCGCAACGAATTAAGCAGGACTGGCCAGGCGTTGTTCGACAGCGCTCTGGCTTTTTCGCACAATCGTGCCAGATCCAGCTCATGAGACTGTTTTCACGGCGCAAGCCCGCCCCCACCCTTGCCCGGCCTTGTCGGGTATTCGACACCCCCATCGCCCCCGAAGCGCCGTTCTGGGCGATCGGTGACGTTCACGGCTGTGCCGGGCTGCTCGATGGTCTGTTCGACCGGATGTTCGGCCAAGGCAGTCCGGTATCGACGCTGATCATGCTTGGCGACTACGTGGATCGCGGCGACGACAGCCTTCAGGTGCTGCGACGCCTGCACGGCATCCATGCAGAACTTGGCCACAAGGCAGTGGTCTGTCTGCGCGGCAACCACGAGCAGATGTTCATCGACTTTCTCGACCGCCCCGACACCACTGGGCCGCGATGGATCCGGCATGGCGGGCTGCAGACTCTGGCCAGCTTCGGTGTTCCCGCCCCGCGTTCCAGCGCCGAGCCCGCGCAGTGGATCGAGGCACGTGACCGGGTGCGCGAGACGATGGGCGCGCCGATGGAACGCTGGCTGCGCGCCCTGCCCTCCAGCTGCATGTCGGGCAACGTCTTCGCCTGCCACGCCGGGGCCGATCCGGCGCGTTCGGTGGAGCATCAGGATGAGTCGGTGCTGACATGGGGCCATGCGGATTTCGAAAAGGAAGTCCGCGACGATGGCATCTGGGTTCTGCATGGCCACACCATTGTCACCACGGCCAACGCGACGTCGGGGCGTATCGCGCTCGATACCGGGGCCTATGCCACCGGCAAACTGAGCGCGGCATTGATCGAACCGGGCAACGTCACGTTCGTCTCGACCTGAGCGAAGGCAGGCGCTCGGCGCAGGATCGCCGCCCGCCTTGGCGGGCTTACAGCACTTCCACGCCGGCGCGCTTACAGCAGTTCTTACTTGGCGTGCTTACAGCACTTCCACGCCGGCGTGCTTACAGCACGTCTTGCTTGGCGTGCTTACAACACGACGATCCCGCTGTGCTTTGCCTTGTGCTCGGGTTCGACGTGGATGGTAACGCGGCTGCCCTCAAAGGCATTGTGCAACGCCGTCTCGATCCGGTCGCAGATGTCATGCGCCGACTCGACGCTCATCTCGCCCGGCACCACGAGGTGGAACTCCACGAACAGGGCCCGCCCGGCACGGCGCGAGCGCAGATCATGCGCCTCGACCGCGCCCTCGGCATTGGCCGAGATCAGTACCCGCAGCTGCTCGATCTCGCCTTCCGGGGCAGCTTCGTCCATCAGCCCGCCGACGGAATGGCGCATCACTTGCCAGCCGGACCACAGGATATTGAGCGCCACCAGCGCCGCCAGCAACGGATCGAGCCACGCCCAGCCGGTCAGTACCGCCGCAACCACCCCGATTGTCACCCCCACCGACGACACCACGTCGGTCAGCAAATGCTTGCCATCCGCTTCAAGCGCGGGCGAGCGCAGCCGCCGCGCCGTGCGCAGCAGAATCATGCACCAGAGCGCATTGATCATCCCGGCCACAAGGTTGATCGCAAGCCCCGTCCAGGGCGCGTCGATCATGCGCGGGTGCTGCCAGCCGTCCCACGCCTCGCGCAGGATGAGAATGGCGGCGACCACGATCAGCACACCTTCAAGCACGGCGCTGAAATACTCGGCCTTGTGATGGCCATAGGGGTGATCGGCGTCGGCCGGCATGGCCGAAATGCGCAGTGCCACAAGCGCCGCAAGCGCGGTGGCGACATTGACGATGCTTTCCAAAGCGTCCGACAACAAGGCGACCGATCCGGTCAGCCACCATGCCAGCGTCTTCAGGGCAAGAACCGCGATACCCACGACAACGCTGCCGTAGGCGATTTTCAGGACCTGGCTCATGACTGCCTCTGTGCCGTCTTGTCGGGAATGCCGCTGATAGCGAAGCGGTCCCGAGTGCGCAACAGTGCACCCGGATCGCGGTGGCCTACTTTTTCAGCGCATCCCGGATATCGATCAGGATGTCGAGTTGCGACGGCCCGGTCTCGACCTCGGGGGCGACCTCATCGGGCTTTTCGGCGGCGGATTTGACCCGGTTCACCATCTTGACCAGCATGAAGACCACAAAGGCGATGATGAAGAAGTTGATGATCGCCGTGATGAACGAGCCATAGGCAAACACCGTCGCGCCGGCTTCGCGCGCGGCATCAAGGCTGGCGTAGCTGGCATCGCCCATCGTCCAGTACAGGTTGGTGAAATCGATGCCGCCGGTGAACAGCCCGACGATGGGGTTGATCATGTCCTGAACAAGCGATTGCACGATGGCGGTAAAGGCGGCGCCGATGATGATGCCCACCGCCATGTCCATGACATTGCCCTTGGCAATAAAATCCTTGAATTCCTGAATCACTGGCCGTCTCCCTCGCTGAGCGTGTTGCATTGCGGAATGAACCGCCATTGACGTGATTGTGACATGAAATGCCACGTCTCCAGAGAGAAATTGCGCAGCGGGGCCCGGTTCGGTCTTCAGACGTTGCGCCGTGTCCGCACCAAGATGCCTGCCGGGCAGTTGCGCCACCCGCCTTCGCGCCGGGGCTTAACACCGGGAAACGCGCCGTCACGCATGCGGGTCAGCTGCTGCGGCGCAGCCCCGGTTTTGCGCAAACGCCGGGCCATCGCGGGCCGGGGCCCTGATCCGGCCGCGCAATGCAGCGAATTTCCCCGAAAACGCATCACCTTCCCGCGCGGCGGCGATATCACGCGCATTTGCGGGGGCGATGCCCTTTCGCGCCCCTGCAAGCAGTCCTATAAGGGCCACGGCTTGGGCTCAGAGAGTCGCAGGCCCGTAATGTTATTACGCGCTCACACAAGACGATTGGGGACAGGCACGGCATGTTTGGATTGGACAGACTCATGGGCGTCTTCTCGGCGGACATGGCCATCGACCTCGGCACCGCGAACACGCTGGTCTATGTCAAGGGACGGGGCGTCGTGCTGTCCGAACCATCGGTGGTGGCCTATCACATCAAGGACGGCGTCAAGAAGGTGCTGGCCGTAGGCGAGGATGCCAAGCTGATGCTCGGCCGCACCCCCGGCAGCATCGAGGCGATCCGTCCGATGCGCGAAGGCGTGATCGCCGATTTCGACACCGCCGAGGAAATGATCAAGCATTTCATCCGCAAGGTGCACCGGCGGTCGACCTTTTCCAAACCCAAGATCATCGTCTGCGTGCCGCACGGCGCGACCCCGGTTGAAAAGCGCGCTATCCGCCAGTCGGTGCTGAGCGCTGGTGCCCGCAAGGCAGGCCTGATTGCCGAACCGATCGCGGCGGCCATCGGCGCCGGGATGCCGATCACCGACCCCACCGGCAACATGGTCGTGGACATCGGCGGCGGCACCACCGAGGTGGCCGTGCTGTCGCTGGGCGATATCGTCTATGCCCGCTCGATCCGCGTCGGCGGCGACCGCATGGACGAGGCAATCGTCAACTACCTGCGTCGTCAGCAGAATCTGCTCGTCGGTGAATCCACCGCAGAGCGGATCAAGACCTCTATCGGTACCGCGCGGATGCCCGATGACGGGCGCGGCAGCTCGATGCAGATTCGCGGCCGCGACCTGCTCAACGGCGTGCCCAAGGAAACCGAGATCAGCCAGGCGCAGGTCGCCGAGGCGCTGGCGGAACCGGTGCAGCAGATCTGCGAAGCGGTGATGACCGCGCTCGAAGCCACCCCGCCGGATCTGGCCGCCGACATCGTCGACCGCGGCGTGATGCTGACGGGCGGCGGCGCGCTGCTGGGCGATCTCGATTTGGCGCTGCGCGAGCAGACCGGGCTTGCGGTGTCGATCGCGGATGAACCCCTCAATTGCGTGGCGCTTGGCACCGGCAAGGCGCTGGAATACGAAAAACAGCTGCGCCACGCCATCGATTACGATTCCTGACCTTTCAGCCGCGCCCAAAGCGCGGCAAACTAGGACCGAATGGCGAAGAACGGCTCGCATTCCGAACATTACTCCGGCCCGCTGAAGCGCCTGCTTCTGGCGGTTCTGATGCTATGCCTCGTCGGGCTGTTCATCTTCTGGCGCATCGACAGCCCGCGCGTCGAGCGGTTCCGCGCGCAGGTGGTCGACCGGGTCATTCCGGGATTCGACTGGGCGATGGCCCCGGTCAGCGGCGCGGCGCGGCTGCTGCGCGATTTTCAGAGCTACCAGCGCATCTATGATCAGAATCAGGAACTGCGGCGCGAATTGCGCCAGATGACCGCGTGGAAAGAGGCCGCGCTTCAGCTGGAACAGGAAAACGCCCGGCTGCGCGATCTCAACAATGTGCGGCTCGATCCGCGGCTGACCTATATCACCGGCGTGGTGCTGGCCGATTCCGGCTCGCCGTTCCGGCAGTCGGTGCTGATCAACCTCGGCTCGCGCGATGGCATCGTCGATGGCTGGGCGGCAATGGATGGCATCGGCCTTGTGGGGCGGATCTCGGGCGTGGGGCCGAACACCAGCCGGGTCATCATGCTCACCGATACCACCAGCCGCATCCCGGCGGTGATCCAGCCGTCGGGGCAGCGGGCGCTGATCACCGGCGACAATTCCGCCGCCCCGCCCATCGACTTTCTCGAAGACGACGATCAGGTGCGCCCCGGCGATCGGATCGTCACCTCCGGCGACGGTGAGGTGTTCCCCCCCGGCCTGCTGATCGGGCAGGTGGCCGAAGATCCGGGGGGGCGGCTGCGCGTGCGCCTTGCCGCCGATTACGAGCGGCTGGAATTCCTGCGGGTGCTGCGCGACCATGGTGCGCGGCAAGTCAGCGCCCCATCGGCGCTGATCCTGCCCGACGTGACACCAGGCATGGATCTGCCCGCGCCCAACGTGCCGGAGCCGAACGGTGGCTGAGGCGCGCCCCGGCAGGATCTGGCTGATGCGGCTGAGCTTTGTCGCTTTGGCCGTGCTGATCCTGTTCTACCACCTGTTGCCGCTCGACCTGATGCCGCCGCGATATGCCGGGCCGGATCTGCTGGTATCGCTGTGCTTTGCATGGTCGTTGCGCCGCCCCGATTACGTGCCCGCGCTGCTGATCGCCGCTGTGATGCTGCTTGCCGATCTGATGCTGGGGCGGCCCCCCGGCCTGTGGGCGGCGCTGGTGCTGCTGGCGAGCGAAATGCTCAAGCGGCGCGACCGGCGCGGCCCGGAAACCACCTTTGTCATGGAATGGATCGCCGTGGCCACCATGTTGATGGCCATCACCCTTGTCTATCGGCTGGTGCTTGGCCTGCTGCTGGTGCCTGCCGGCCCGCCGTTCCTGTCGCTTATGCGATTTGCCATGACCGTGATATGCTACCCGCTTGTGGTCGTGCTATCGCAGGTCCTGCTTGGGGTCCGTCGCATGGCCCCTGGAGATTTTGACCACGCCGGGAGAAGCCTGTGAGACGCACGCCCCGCGAGACCGCCGAGAGCAGCCGCAAGATCACCCGCCGCGGCCTTTTGCTTGGCGGCAGCCAGCTGGCCTTCGCCGGGGTGCTGGCCCTGCGCATGCGCCACGTTCAGGTCGATCAGGCCGATGAATTCCGCCTTCTGGCCGAAGAAAACCGCATCAACATCCACCTGATCCCGCCGTCGCGCGGGCGGATCTTTGATCGCGAAGGCCGGGTCATCGCCGATAACGAGAACACCTACCGCATCACCATGCGGCGCGAGGATGCGGGCGATCTTGAGGACACCATCGGCAAGCTGGCACAACTTGTCAGCCTCGATCCCGAAGATGTGAGCCGGGCGCTTGACGAAATGCGCCACTCGCCGCCCTTTTTGCAGGTTGCCGTCGCGGATCGGGTCAGCTGGGATGAAATCTCTCGTGTGGCGGTCAACGCCCCTGCCCTGCCCGGCGTCACCCCCGAGGTCGGGCTGAGCCGGGTCTATCCGCAGCACGAGACCTTCGCCCATGTGGTGGGCTATGTCGGCCCGGTGTCGGAACGCGACCTTGCCCGCTATGAGGACCCGGAGCCGGTGCTGCGTATCCCACGGTTCCAGATCGGCAAGGTCGGGATCGAAGCGAAATTCGAAGAAGCCCTGCGCGGCTCTGCCGGGGCCAAGCGGGTCGAGGTCAACGCCGTGGGCCGCGTCATGCGCGAGCTCGACCGACGCGAGGGCACCGCTGGCGCCGATCTGCAACTGACCCTGGACAGCGATCTTCAGGATTACATCAAGGCGCGGCTCGGCCCGGAAAGCGCCTCGGCGGTGGTGATGGAGGTCGAGACCGGCGACATCCTCGCCATCGCCTCGTCGCCGTCCTATGATCCCAACAAATTCGTGCGGGGGATATCCACGAAGGATTACAGCGCGCTGCGCGACAACAATCACCGCCCACTGGCGTCGAAAACCGTGCAGGACGCCTATCCTCCGGGATCGACCTTCAAGATGGTCACCGCGCTGGCCGGTCTGGCCGCCGGGGTGATCGGCCCCGACGATACCGCCTATTGCCGCGGCCATATCGAGGTCGGCTCGCGTCGCTTCCACTGCTGGAAGCGCGCCGGCCATGGCCATGTGAACCTTGAAAACAGCCTGCGCGACAGTTGCGACGTCTATTATTACGAACTGGCGATGAAGGTCGGTATCGAGAACATCGCCGCGATGGGCCGCAAGCTCGGCCTTGGCATCGCCCCCGATGTGCCGATGTCGGCGGTGACCCCCGGGCTGATGCCCGACAAGGACTGGAAGCGGCGCGAGCGCGGCGCGGAATGGCTGGTCGGCGATTCGGTGAACGCCTCGATCGGCCAGGGCTTCGTGCTGACCTCGCCCCTGCAGCAGGCGATCATGACAGCCCGCCTTGCCACCGGGCGCGAAATCATGCCCCGCCTCGTGCGCAGCATCGGTGGCGTGCAAACCCCGATCGAGGGCGGCGGAGACCTCGGCATCGACCCGCGGCACCTGAAATGGGTGCGCAAGGGCATGATCTCGGTGGTCAACAGCCCGCGCGGCACCGCCCGCAGCTCGCGCATCGAAGCCGATGACATGCGCATGGCCGGCAAGACCGGCACCAGTCAGGTGCGCAACCGCGTCGTCAAGAACCAGGACGTGCCGTGGGAAGAACGCGACCACGCGCTGTTCGTCTGCTACGCGCCGCTTGATAACCCGCGCATTGCGGTTTCAGTGGTCATCGAACATGGCGGTGGCGGCTCTGCCGAGGCAGCGCCGGTGGCGCGTGACGTCATGCTTCAGGCGCTGTACAAGGGCACCCCGCCGCTCGAGGCTTACCCCTCGTCCGACCGCGGCAGAATCCGCGAGCAGCAAGAGCGCATCGCCCACGAACGCGCCAAACGCCACGAAGCCGAGGGCCGCCGCGCATGAGCTATCTTGAATATTCCGTCAAGACGGTTCCGACCGGCTGGCGCAAGATCCTGTTTCTGAACTGGCCCCTGGTGGTGCTGCTGAGCGCGGTGGCCAGCGTCGGTTTCCTGATGCTGTATTCCGTCGCCGGAGGTTCGTTGCAGCCATGGGCAGAGCCGCAGATGAAGCGCTACCTGCTGGGGCTGGGCGCGATGTTCTTCGTGGCGATGGTGCCGATCTGGCTGTGGCGCAACCTGTCGGCGCTGATCTATCTTGGCGCGCTGGGGCTGCTGATCTTGGTCGAGCTGTTCGGCGCGATCGGCATGGGCGCCCAGCGCTGGATCGACATCGGCTTCATGCGGCTGCAACCGTCGGAACTGATGAAGGTCTCGCTGGTGATGGCGCTGGCCGCCTATTATGACTGGCTGCCGCTGAAACGGGTCTCACGACCGATCTGGGTGCTGCTGCCGCTGCTGCTGATCCTTGCGCCAACCATTCTGACGCTGATTCAGCCCGACCTTGGCACCGCGCTTTTGCTGATGATCGGGGGCGGTGCGATGATGTTCATGGCCGGGGTACACTGGGCCTATTTCGCCGTGGTGATCGCGGCAGGCGTCGGCACGGTGTACACGGTGTTTCTATCGCGCGGCACGCCGTGGCAATTGCTCAAGGACTATCAGTTCCGCCGCATCGACACGTTTCTGGACCCCTCGACCGATCCGCTTGGCGCCGGGTATCACATCACCCAGGCCAAGATCGCCATGGGGTCTGGCGGCTGGACCGGGCGCGGGTTCATGCAGGGCACCCAGTCGCGGCTCAACTTTCTGCCCGAGAAACACACCGATTTCATCTTCAACACGCTCGCCGAGGAATTCGGCTTTGTCGGCGGGCTGTCCTTGTTGCTTCTTTATGTGCTGATCGTCATCTTCTGCGTGTTCGCGGCAATCCAGAACAAGGACCGTTATTCGTCGCTGCTGATCCTTGGGGTCGGGCTGACCTTCTTCCTGTTCTTCGCGGTGAACATGTCGATGGTGATGGGGCTTGCCCCGGTGGTCGGCGTGCCGCTGCCGCTGGTCAGCTACGGCGGCTCTGCCATGCTGGTGCTGATGATCGCCTTCGGCCTCGTACAAAGCGCCCATATCCACAGACCACGTTAAGGCTTCTTATGATAAATATTCTCTTCGCCGCCACCGATAGTCGCTGGCCGGAATACGCAGCGCCGCTGCGCAAGGCGCTGGACGCGCTCGGCCTGCACTATGTGCTATCGCGCGAGCTTGCGCCCGAGGACGTGGATTACATCGTCTACGCACCCAATTCCGACGTGCAGGATTTTCGCCCCTACACCCGCCTGAAGGCCGTGCTGAACCTCTGGGCCGGGGTCGAGAAAGTGACGCAGAACCCGACCCTGACGGTGCCGCTGGCCCGCATGGTCGATGACGAAGGTCTCACGCAGGGCATGGTCGAATACGTTACGGGGCACGTTCTGCGGCATCATCTGGGGATGGATGCGCATATCGTCAATCCGGGGCACGACTGGCCAAAGCTGACACCGCCGCTGGCGAGCGAGCGCCCGGTGACCATCCTTGGCCTTGGCACGCTGGGGGTCGCCTGCGCCAAGGCGCTTCGCACCCTTGGGTTCCCGGTGACCGGCTGGTCGCGCAGCCCAAAGCAGGTTGACGGCGTGCGCTGCCTGCACGGCATGGACCAGCTTGATAAGGCGCTGGAAACCGCGCAAATTCTCGTGCTGTTGCTGCCGGACACCCCGGCGACGACAGACCTGCTGAACGCCGAGCGCCTTGCCCGCCTGCCCAAGGGTGCGATGATCGTCAACCCGGGGCGTGGGCCGCTGATCGACGATGCCGCGCTCGTTGCCGCGCTTGATGACGGGCAGATCGCCCACGCGACGCTGGATGTGTTTCGCATCGAGCCATTGCCGCAGGATCACCCGTTCTGGGCCCATCCCAAGGTGACGGTCACGCCGCATATCGCCTCGGAAACCCGCGCGCCCAGCGCCGCCCGGGTCATCGCCGAGAACATCCGTCGCGGCGAAGTCGGCGAGCCGTTCCTGCATCTTGTCGACCGGACTGCGGGCTACTGATCTTTCGGCGTGTTCATGCGTCAGGCCTGACGACGCTTGAACACGCCGGTTCCCTTGGCGACCAGCGTGCCAAGATCGTCGGTCAGGGTCGCCTCGGCGTAATAGATGCTGCGCCCGCCGCCCGTAAGATGTGCTTCGCAGATCAACCGGCTGCCTTGCGCCTTGCCGATATACTGCACGTTCAGCGACAGGGTCAGCGACGTCATCCGCAGCTCGGCATCGCCAGTCCAGCAGCCGGAAATCCCCATGGCGCTGTCGATCAGCGTGGCATGCACCCCGCCGTGCGGAATGCCCTGCCGGTTTCCCAGCTTGTCCGTGATGTCCATCTCGTAGCGGGCAAAGCCCTCGCGCCAATCGGTCAGCTCATAGCCCAGCAGCGTGGCAAAGGCGCTTGGCGGATCGGTGATGTCGCTCATGCGTCGGGGATCTCCTGTTGCAGCTCAAGCGGCGCGGCCGGCGCTTTGAGATCGTCGATCCGCAATGGCCCGCTCGGACGCGACAGCCTCGGGCGCACCACCCAGTACAGCCGCTCCGAAGCCCGCGTGATCGCCACATAGGCCAGCCGTTTCCACAGTGGTTGGCCGGCCTCGACCCGGCCCATCCGCGCGGCGGCGTAAAGATCCGGGGCGAACACCTGCACCTGCTCCCATTGCGAGCCCTGCGCCTTGTGGATCGTCACCGCTGCGCCGTGCAGAAAGGTCGCGCCCATGCGCGCGGCGAAGGGAATGAACGGCTCGGCCTCGTCAGGCTTTTCGATCTTGACGATCGAGGCCGCCGACAGCTGCGGCTCTGCTGCGCCCATCACATGCAGACGCGAGAATCCCGGCTTCTTGCCCGGCCCGAGATAGATCACCTGCGCCCCCTTGATCAGGCCGCGCGCCTCGAGATCGAGCCGCTTCTTGCGATGCTTGAGCGGCAGTTCAAGCCCGTCGCAAATCAGCGGCTCGCCCGGCAGAAGCTCGGTTTCGGGGGCTTCGAAGACGTTGCGAAAAGCGTTGATCAGCCGGATGCGCGTGGCATTGCGCCAGACCAGCACCGGAGAGCGCGCCATCAGGTCGACCTCGACGCGATTTGCCCAGACCACGCGATCATCCTGCGCCGCCTTTTCTTCGACCATGCGTTCGAAATCGTGAAATTCCAGCGCCGGGTCGGCCAGCGCATGGGCCAGATCCAGAATCGGGTTTTCCGCCTGCTGGCGGTGAATGCGGTGCAATTCGATCTTGTTCACATCGGCGATGGTGTCGAACACCATCTTGCCCGACTGGTTCACCGGCGCCAGCTGCGCGGGGTCGCCGAACAGCACCAGATTGGGAAAGATCTCGCGCAGATCGTCGAACTGCCGCTCATCGAGCATCGAGGCCTCGTCGACAAAGCCGATGTCCAGCGGCTCTTCGCGCCGTTTCCAGCCGGTGATGAAATCGCTGCCCCGCAGCCCGGCCGAGGCCAGCGCAGCAGGCACCGAGCCGTGGGTCTGAAAGCTGGCAAAGGCGCGGTCGAGCGCGTCTTCGCCAAGATCTTCGATCTCGGGCTTTTCGCCCTCGCCCATCAGCCATTCGGCAATGCGCTCGTATTGCGGGTCATAGACCGGGGTATAGATGATACGGTGGATCGTCGTCGCGGGAACGCCGCGCATCCGCAACACGCTTGCCGCCTTGTTGGTCGGGGCCAGCACCGCGAAACTGCGCTTTTCCGCCAGCTTGCGCGGCTCGTAATCACCCGAGACCAGATCGAGTCCCGCCGCCTTGAGCGACTTGCAAAGCTCTGACAGCAAAAGCGTCTTGCCCGAGCCCGCCTTGCCCATCAATGCCATGACGCGGTTGCGGCCCTCGATTGCGGGCTCGGCTGTCCCGTCGTCAAGATCGACCCCGGCGCCGCGCAGCATGTCCGCCACGCGGTCCCATGCTTCGGCCTGGTCTTCGGAGAATGTAACGGCGGGCAAATCCATGCGCCGGACCCTACCCGCCCGCTGTGCCAGATGCCAGATGCCAAGCGCTCAGGCGGCCACCGAAAGGCACGGGGAATCGGCGCCAAACGCCGCCTCGAACCATGCCCGCGACTGGGCCGGGTCGATCCCGGCGCTGGCCGCCACGCGCGCCTGTGCATCGGCGCTGAATTCCCACAAGCCGACCGAGATCCGCTCGCGCCCGTCGCCCTCGCTGCCCAAGACGTCCGGCGATGCGCCGATGCGATTGTAGATCCGCACCATGCGGGCATCGAACACGCCGACGTAATGTTCGACGCCAAAGCCCTTCATGACCTCGCCGCCGGCCAGCATCAACGCCGCCGCTGCACCCGGATCGGTGTTACGGGCCAGACAGAAGCGGGTGCATTCCCAGATGATCGGGCTTTCGATATGCACCCCGCCCGTCAGGTTCAGGAAATGCTCGTTCACCATGCAGCGCCCGACTGTCGGCAGCAGCCGCATTGATCCACCATGGGTGCCGTCAGCCTTTTCCCAGATCACGTAAAGCGGTCTCAGATCATCGTATTCGTCGCGCTCATAGCCTTGGCTGTCGACGGTGACATCCCATCCGAGGCGGGTCTTGAACTGGTCCGCCCGGTCGCGAAACATGGTCTGTGCGAGAAGCGGAAAGTGCTGAAGCTGGTCTGCGTAAAGGTAGCGGATCATGTCGTTTCTCCCGTTGTCCGATAGGATCAGACTGCGAGACGACGGTTAACCGGGTTCCCCAGCGCCGTTCGGTCGGCTTAAACGAAGGCGACCGCACCGTGCGCTGCAATTAACAAGCGGTGAAAACGACAACGCGCCCGGCGAAGACCGAGCGCGCAGCAACGACTTGATATGCGTGGCTAGACGACGATCAGCCCCCGAGACAGCGCGCGGGCAACGGCGTGGGTGGTGTTCATCGCGCCCAGCTTGAAACGGGCGCTTTCGATATAGACCCGCAACGTGTGCTCCGAGATGTTCAGCGTCTCGGCTGCCTGCGCCCGGCTGTAGCCCACGGCCAGCAGCGTCATCGCCTCGACCTCGCGCGGGCTGAGCGGTTGCGCGGGTTCGGGCTTGCGCCCCGGCTCGAGTTCGAGCGCCTTTTGATTGAAGGCGTGTGAGATCAGGATCAATTCGCGCCGGTTGGTTTCGGTGAACAGTTGCCACGAGTCGTCATCGCAGTGATGGCTGACGCTGAATAGCGCGAACTGCCCGTTTGGCCCCCGGATCGGAATGGAATACCCCTGATTGCCGACCCTGTGCGCGATGGCGTCCTTTTGAAACGCCCGCGCCGCTCTCGACGACCAATCGAGCCGTTTCCAGTCGACCGGGTGGAAGCGTTGATAGCAACCCTGGATAACCGGATCGATCCGCAGATATCCTTTTTCGAGGTAACGCTGGACCCAGACCGGGTCATATGTGCCGCAGCCGAATTGTTCGCCAGCTGCGCTGACCCAATGATAGACCAGATGGTCGATCGCGTAATAGTCTCTCAGCGCAACGGCCACCGCCTGGAAATCCTCCGGCTTCGAGGATTTCTCAAGCTGCTCCAGTAACCCGTCCGTTGCGGGGAAGTTCGCCGCATATCCCAAAGGCACCCCCTTCGGCGCCCGACGCGATTTCCATCTGCGCGATGAGTTGTGCCTCATCGAGCTGCTCGGCCAGCGCGTTCATTGCGTTGGCACGGGCAAAGGTCTTCAGGTCCGTCAAGACGTCGATAATCCAGTCATGTGTCATGGCTAGCCTTCCCTTCGAGAGTTAACAAATTGTTAAGAACAACTATAGCATGCGCCGATCTGGTAAGAAATTCACGGATTCCACATCCCCAGAAATGGCGATGGTGTGATTTGCAACCTCTTGATCGACTTATCCACAGCCCTGAAACGCAAGATGTTCGCGGACCGTCAGAACGATCCGCGAACATCTAATACCAACCGAATCCTGAAGCTCCGGTTAACTACGTGCCGCAAGCGCCTCTTCAAAGGTGCGCAGCCCGGTTTTGGGCGCCTGCACCAGCACTGACATGTTGCCGGGCTTGTGCTCGTTGCGCAGCATCTTCATGTGCGCCTCGGGGATCTGCTCCCATTCAAACACCTCGGACATGCACGGATCGAGCCGCCGCTCGACCATCAGGCGGTTCGCCGAAGCCGCCTGCTTGAGATGGGCGAAATGCGAGCCCTGAAGCCGCTTCTGGTGCATCCACATGTAGCGCACGTCGAAGGTGCAGTTGAACCCGGTGGTGCCAGCGCAGATCACCACCATGCCGCCTTTCTTGCAGACAAGGCAGGACACCGGGAACGTCGCCTCGCCCGGGTGTTCGAACACCATGTCGACGCTGACGCCCTTGCCGGTGATGTCCCAGATCGCCTTGCCGAACTTGCGCGCTTCCTTGAGCCACGCGTTGTATTCCGGCGTATTGACCGTGGGCAGCTGGCCCCAGCACTTGAAATCCTTGCGGTTGATCGCGCCCTTGGCGCCAAGGCCCAGAACGAAATCGCGCTTGTCTTCTTCCGAGATCACCGCAATGGCGTTCGCCCCCGCCGTGTTGATCAGCTGGATCGCATAAGACCCAAGACCGCCCGAGGCGCCCCAGACCAGCACATTCTGGCCGGGCTTGAGCTCATGCGGGTGATGGCCGAACAGCATCCGGTAGGCGGTGGCCAGCGTCAGCGTGTAGCAGGCGCTTTCTTCCCATGTCAGGTGCTTGGGGCGCGGCATCAGCTGCTGCGCCTGCACGCGGGTAAACTGGCTGAACGAGCCATCGCCGGTCTCGTAGCCCCAGATGCGCTGGGTGGGCGAGAACATCGGATCGCCGCCGTTGCATTCCTCGTCGTCGCCATTGTCCTGATTGCAATGGATGACAACCTCGTCGCCGACCTTCCAGCTGGTGACCTTGTCGCCCACCGCCCAGACGATGCCAGACGCATCGGACCCCGCGATATGATACTCGGCACCATGCACATCAAACGGTGAGATCGGAATGCCCAGCCCGGCCCAGACACCGTTGTAATTGACCCCGGCAGCCATGACGAGCACCAGCACCTCGTGGCTGTCGACCTGCCATGTATCGACGACTTCCTTCTGGAACGACGTGTCGGGCTCGCCGTGACGTTCGCGGCGGATCGCCCAAGCGTACATCTTTTTTGGCACGTAGCCGAGAGGCGGCATTTCACCGATCTCGTAAAGATCCTTTTCGGGCGCGTCGTAGGGCGCAATACCAATTTGCGTGTCCAGAGCCATTCGAGGCCTCCTTCCTCAAGCGATCCTTGCGGATCTGTGTCCTCTCTCTCGACGCCGCAGTGCAGAATCGCGGCCCCGGTCTACGATTGAGATAACTTTCGTCACGCAACAATGCAACACCATCACCATGTATTTTGTAATTTTATGACCGAGCTGATGCAGCATCACCGCAAGCGGGCCAGCCAGAACCGCCTGCTCAGGCAACATCTCCAAGTATCTGGATCAAAATACATGGTGCGCCGCGATTCCCTTCACGGAACCGACTGACGCAGGCGTAAACTGCCTCAAAGCGCCGCGAAACCTGCCCAAGATCGTAGCGCCGCCGCGCTGCGGCGAATTGACGAGACATTTTCTTTCTCATATGACGATATGAACGCAACAAGCTTGCTCATCCATTCGGACCTGCTGACGGAGACCGACATGACGGAAGTTCTCAAAGACCGCCCCTGGCTGATCCGCACCTATGCGGGCCATTCCACCGCCAAGGCCTCGAACGCGCTGTACCGCAGCAATCTTGCGCGCGGGCAGACCGGCTTGTCGGTCGCCTTCGATCTCCCCACCCAGACCGGCTATGACAGCGACCACCTTCTGTCGAAGGGCGAGGTCGGCAAGGTCGGGGTTCCCGTCTGCCATCTGGGTGACATGCGCGCGCTGTTTCAGGACATCCCGCTGGAACAGATGAACACCTCGATGACGATCAACGCCACCGCCCCGTGGCTGCTGTCGCTGTATATCGCGGTGGCCGAAGAACAGGGCGCGGATGTCGCCAAGCTGCAAGGCACGGTGCAGAACGACCTGATCAAGGAATACCTGTCGCGCGGCACCTATATCTGCCCGCCGAAACCGTCGCTGAAGATGATCGGCGACGTGGCGGAATATTGCTATACCAACGTGCCGAAATGGAACCCGATGAACGTGTGTTCCTACCATCTGCAAGAGGCCGGTGCGACGCCCGAACAGGAGCTGGCCTTTGCGCTGGCCACTGGCATCGCGGTGCTCGACGAGCTTAGGCCTCGCGTCGCGGATGCGGATTTCCCGGCGCTGTGCGGGCGGATTTCGTTTTTCGTCAACGCCGGCATCCGGTTCGTGACCGAGATGTGCAAGATGCGCGCCTTTGTCGATCTGTGGGACGAGATCCTTGAACAGCGCTATGGCATCGCCGACGCGAAATACCGCCGCTTCCGCTACGGGGTGCAGGTGAACTCGCTTGGCCTGACCGAACAGCAGCCCGAAAACAACGTCTACCGCATCCTGATCGAGATGCTGGCGGTGACGCTGTCGAAAAAGGCCCGCGCCCGCGCCGTACAGCTGCCGGCGTGGAACGAGGCACTTGGCCTGCCCCGCCCGTGGGATCAGCAATGGTCGATGCGGATGCAACAGATCCTCGCCTACGAGACCGACCTGCTGGAATTCGGCGATCTGTTCGATGGCAACCCCGCGGTGGATGCCAAGGTCGAGGCGCTGAAAGACGGTGCGCGCGCCGAGCTTGGCAATATCGACAGCATGGGCGGGGCGATCGGCGCCATCGATTACATGAAATCGCGGCTGGTCGAGTCCAACGCCGAGCGCCTCAACCGGATCGAGCGCAACGAGACCATCGTTGTCGGCGTCAACAAGTGGACAGAGGGCGAGCCCTCACCGCTGCTCGGCGAAGACGGCGGCATCATGGTGGTCGACCCGGCTGTCGAGCAGGAACAGATCGACCGCCTGAACGCTTGGCGCGCCGAGCGCGACGATGCCGAGGTGCAGGCCGCGCTTGCCGAGCTGCGCGCCGCCGCCCTCGAGGGTCGCAACGTCATGCCCGCCTCGATCCGCGCGGCGCGCGCCGGGGTCACCACCGGCGAATGGGCGCAGCAAATGCGCGCCGTGCACGGCGAATACCGCGGGCCGACCGGGGTGTCGCGCGCAGTGTCGAACAAGACCGAAGGGCTCGACGACATCCGCGAGGCGGTGAACGCGGTCAGCGATCGCCTTGGCAAGCGCCTGCGCTTTCTTGTCGGCAAGCCGGGGCTGGACGGGCATTCGAACGGTGCCGAACAGATCGCCTTCCGCGCCCGCGACTGCGGCATGGAAATCGACTATGAAGGCATTCGCCTGACGCCCGAGCAGATCGTCGAGGCCGCCAAGACCGGGGCCCATGTGGTCGGGCTGTCGATCCTGTCGGGAAGCCACATCCCGCTGGTCGAAGACCTGATGCAACGGATGCGCGCCGAGGGTCTGGGCCATGTACCGGTGGTTGTCGGTGGCATCATTCCCGATGACGACGCAAAGCGACTGACCGCAATGGGCGTGGCAAAAGTCTACACTCCGAAAGATTTTGTGCTGAACACGATCATGAAGGATATCGTGTCCCTAGCCGATCCCAAGGCCGAAGCTGCGGAATAAGCCTTGAGTTACAATACGGTTACTCTACGCCAGCCTTCCAATGGAATAGGGATACCGTCGCGTTTGTGAATTGCTGACACATATTAAAACTTGTTTTTACCTGAAATTAACAAAAATAGAGGAGCGATAAGCTTCCACTAGAAAGGCAAGAATATGGATATCGATCTCGACATGCTTTCCCACGACGAGTTGAAAAAGCTCAAGTCCGATGTGGAACGTGCGATCAATACGGTAGATGCCCGCCGCAAGGCCGAAGCGAAACGAGCTGCGGAACAGGCGGCAAAGGAATTCGGCTTCTCGCTTGAAGAAGTGCTCAACGCACCGCCGGTCAAAGGCTCGAAGGGCGCGCCGAAATTTGCCAATCCCGCCGATCCCTCGCAAACATGGACAGGACGCGGTCGCAAGCCGAACTGGGTGAACGAAGCCCTTGCCGCGGGCAAGACACTGGACGATCTGGCCATCTGAATGACCATCCATATCGGTGCCGAACCGGGGCAGATTGCCGAAACCGTCCTATTGCCCGGGGATCCATTGCGCGCGGAATGGGCCGCAAAGACCTTTCTGGAAAATCCTATATGCGTCAATCGCGTACGGGGTATGCTGGGGTTCACCGGCACTTGGAATGGTCATCGCGTGACGATTCATGGCTCGGGCATGGGAATGCCGAGCCTGTCGATCTATGCCAATGAACTGATCCGCGATTATGGCGCAAAGACGCTGGTGCGTATCGGGTCTTGCGGCGCCATGCAGCAAAACATCGGCCTGCGGGATGTCATCCTTGCGATGACCGCGTCTTCATTGTCAACACCGTCTCTCGGCATATTTCGGGAATTGAATTTCGCGCCCTGCGCGAATTTCAATCTTTTGCAAAATGCTGTTACCGCAGCAAAAAATATCGGAGCGACCTGTCATGTCGGCGGCATCTATTCGGCGGATGTCTTCTATGACGAGCGCCCCGACCTGAATGAGATCATGATCCGGCACGGCATTCTTGGCGTCGAGATGGAAGCGGCAGAGCTTTATAACCTTGCCGCCCGCCACGGGGTTCGCGCGCTTGCCGTGCTGACCGTGTCGGATCACCTGCTGACCCACGAGGCGCTGCCGTCTGAAGACCGGCAGAGCTCTTTCGGGGATATGGTGCAAATCGCGCTCGAGGCGGCCTTCGCCTGAGCGTCAGCGTCCGTGGCTGCGGTTGTACCCGTTGGCCACGGGCGGATTCCAGCCCTGCAACGCGCCCGCCGCCGGGGCCAGCACCTCGACCTGCAGCGGAAAGCAGGCGGCGCTGTCCGAGCTGTGCTGCGCAGAGCAATCGCCGCCCGGGCAGGCGCTGAGCGCGCCCAGCAGGTCGATCTCGGCGAACAGCGTCAGGTGATCGCCGGGGCGCACCGGACTGGCCTTCATGAAATATTGCCCGGTGTCGCGGGTGAACCCGGTACACATGAAGACGTTGAGCACGTCATGCACATGCGGCTCGGCCTCGAGCAGCGGCAGCCCGGTGGCATCCGACAGCGCGCGGGTCAGGTTGGAATGGCAGCAATGGTGGTATTGTGTGCCCGCCAGAAGATTGCCGGTGTACGGATCGCAGCGGGTGCCGATCACATCATGCACAGACCCGCCGAACCCGTCGATGCCATACCAGCCCAGCGTATCTTCCACGATGGTCGCCATCGGGCGTAGGTGCGGAAAGCTCGACCACAGCCGCTCGGCGGTGCTGACATGGGTGCCGTGCAACGCCCGTGTCTTTCCCGAATAGAACCGCTCTGTCAGATCGCCGTCATGCCACAGGTTGAGGTCTCCGACCTGCGGCCCGTCCACGCTGGTGATGCGAAAGAACTGCCCCGCCCTGACCCGGAAATGGCAGGCCTCACGCGGCGGTGCCAACACGGATGACACGACCTGCGCGCCCGCCAGCGCAGAGGCGTAAAGTGCCATGTCCGGCACCGGCAGCGTGTCGTTCGGGTAGCAGATCACCGGCGGGATGGCGCGGCGGGCGTCGGCATCGGGCGGGGCTTGGGTCATGGTCGTGTCCTGTCCTGCAAGACCCCGATCTACCCGCAACACCGGAACGGTGGCAAGTCAGACGAAGGGCATTCGACCGGCTTCATCCCATGTGCCGTCATTGCGGCATCCGTCTCCTGCGCGCCGATGGTGCGGCGGATCAGCCAGTCTTTGTCGCTGGCGGTGAAAATCAGCTTGGCCCGCCCGGACCCGAGCGGGATTGTTGGCGCGCTGGCGTGACCCGGCCGCGCGGCGCGGATCTGTCGGTCATGGGTGGGGTCACAGACCCAGCATCGCCTCGACCACGTCAGGGCTCAGCGCCGACATGGTGCCATCCCAGACACTGCGCCCGCGTTCCAGAATGACGACCCGGTCACAGGCGCCGCGCAGTTCCTTCAACGACTTGTCGATGACCAGCATCGACATGCCGCTTGCCTTGAGCGTCGTAATGGCGGCCCAGATTTCGGCGCGCACGGTCGGGGCAAGGCCCTCGGTCGCCTCGTCAAGGATTAGCAAGCGCGGGTTGGTCATCAGCGCCCGCCCGATGGCCAGCATCTGCTGCTCTCCGCCCGACAGCGAGCCGGCAAGCTGGCCGCGCCGCTCGCCGAGCCTTGGAAACAGCGCCTCGACCTTGGCCGCATCCCACGCGCCGGGGCGGGCGGCGGCGGACAGGTTCTCGGTCACACTCAGATCGCGAAAGCAGCGCCGCCCTTCGGGCACCAGCCCGATGCCAAGCCGCGCCGCCCGGTGCGATGGCAGGCGCGACAGGTCGTGCCCATCGAACACCAGCGTGCCCTGCGCAGGCATCATCCGGCAGATGCAACGCACCGTGGTACTCTTGCCCATGCCGTTGCGACCCATCATGGCCAGCGCCTCGCCCTCGGCGATCTCGAAATCGACGCCGAACAGCGCCTGCGTCGCACCATAGGACGCGGTAAGCTGGCTGAGCGACAGCAGCGTCATGCCTCGTCTCCCAGATAGGCTTCGCGCACGCGCGGATCGGCGCGGATTTCGTCGACTGTTCCGGTCGCGATGACGCGCCCGTAGACCAGCACGCTGATCCGGTCGGCCAGCGCGAACACCGCATCCATGTCATGTTCCACCAGCAGGATCGGCGCGCGATCCCGCAGCCGGTCGAGAAAGCCGGTCAGCCGTTTCGACCCTTCGGCCCCCAGCCCCGCCATAGGCTCGTCCATCACGAAAGCGCGCGGCCTGAGCGTCAGCGCCACGGCGACTTCAAGCTGGCGGCGCTGACCGTGGCTGAGCTCGGCGGTGCGGGTCCGGGCAAAATCGAGCAACCCGGCCTCGTGCAGCGCGCTCTCGGCGATGTCGCGCAAGGCATGATCCGCCGAGACCCGCGAGAGAAACCGCCATGGCCGCCCCGACGCCCCAAGCGCACCCAGCAGCGCGTTCTGCAGCACCGTCTGTTCCATCGCCAGCGCCGAGGTCTGAAAGGTGCGCGCAAGGCCCATGCGGGCGCGCGCCTCGGTCGGCAGGGCGGTGACATCGCGGCCAAGGAATTCGACGCGCCCGGAATCGGGGCGCAGCGCCCCGCAGATCTGCACGATCAGCGTGGATTTTCCCGCGCCGTTTGGGCCGATGATGGCGTGGATCTCGCCCTGCTTCAGGGTGATCGAGATGCCCTCGCTGGCGCGCAGCGCGCCAAAGGATTTGTGCAGTTCATGGGTGCGCAGAATTACGTCAGGCATCCGGGCGCTCCTTCCCGCAGACAAGGCCGATCAGCCCGCCGCGCCCGAACAGCACCACCGCCAGCAGCACAAGACCAAGGATAATCTGCCAGTAATCGCTGACACCGCCGAGCCAATGTTCGAGCGCAACGTAGAACACCGCGCCGACAACCGGACCGAACAGGCGGGCAACGCCGCCGATGATGACAAACACCATGATCTCGCCCGACATCTGCCAGCTAAGCATCGACGGGCTGACAAAGCGGTTGAGATCGGCGAACAGCGCCCCCGACAGCCCCGTCACCGCGCCCGAGATCACCAGCGCCACGAGGTACAGCCGCTTTGGGTCCAGCCCCACCGCCTGCACCCGCGCGGGCACCTGCCGCGCCGCGTCCAGCGCCAGCCCGAAAGGCGAGCGGCGCAGCCGCGCATGGCCCCACAGCGCAAGGCACAGCCACGCAAGGCAGATGCCGTAGAACTGGATCGGGTCCAGCATGTTCAGCCCCGGAAAACCGTTGCGGACATAGATGCTCAGCCCATCTTCGCCGCCATAGGCCGTCCATGAAATCGCGAAGAAATACGCCATCTGGCCAAAGGCCAGCGTGATCATGATGAAATACACCCCCGAGGTGCGCAGGCTGAGCAACCCGATCAGCCATGCCGCCAGCGCCGAAGCCGCTGCCGCCACCAGCCAGATCACCGGCATCGCCTTGGTGCCCTCCAGTGTGAAGAGCCCGTCATAAAGCGGCGTGTAACTCTGGGCATGGCTTGCCAGAACACCCATCGCATAGCCGCCGATGCCAAAGAACACCGCATGGCCAAGGCTGACCAGCCCGCCCATCCCCAGTGCGATGTTCAGCCCGACCGCCGCCAGCGCAAAGATCACCGCCCGCGTCGCCAGCGTGATGGTGAACGGTTCGTCCGCCCAAAGCGCCCAGCCCGGCACCACGACCAGCCCGGCCAGCAGCAGCGCGTTCAACAGGCGTTCGCGGCTCATGCGCGGGCACCGTACAGGCCGGTGGGTCGCCAGATCAGCACCGCCGCCATCAGGATGTAGATCGCCATCGAGGCAAAGGCAGACCCGGCGCTCGCGGCGCTTGCCGGATCGGTGAACAGCCGGAACAGCGCGGGCAGCAACAAGCGGCCCAGCGTATCGGTGAGCCCGACCAGCAGACCGCCAACCAGCGCCCCCTTGATCGACCCGATGCCACCGATCACGATAACCACAAAGGCAAGGATCAGCACCGGCTCGCCCATGCCGACCTGCACCGACTGGATCGGTCCGACCAGCGCCCCGGCCAGCCCCGCAAGCCCGGCGCCAAGCGCAAAGACCACGGTATAAAGCTTGCCGATATCGACCCCAAGCGCCGCGATCATCTCGCGGTCGTTCTCTCCGGCGCGGATGCGGATGCCCAGCCGGGTGCACGTGTTGAGCCACCAGAGCCCCGCCGCGACCAAAAGCCCCACGGCGATCAGCGCCAGCCGATAGGCGGGGTATTCGATGCCGCCGGGCAGCAACACCGTGCCTCCCAGCCATGGCGGAACGTCAAGATACAGCGGAAACGAGCCGAACAGCCAGCGCGTGCCTTCGGAGAAGATCAGGATCAGCGCAAAGGTCGCCAGCACCTGATCGAGGTGATCGCGATCATAAAGCCGCCGGATCACCAGCAGCTCGACCATCGCCCCTGCCCCGGCCGCCGCCGCCAGCGCAGCCACCAGCGCCAGCAGGAACGAGCCCGTCGCCCCCGCCACGCTCGCCGCTGCGAAGGCGCCGACCATGAACAGAGCCCCATGCGCAAGGTTGATCAGCCCCATAACCCCGAAGATCAGCGTCAGCCCGGCGGCCATGAGGAACAGCATCACGCCGGATTGCAGCCCGTTCAGGACTTGCTCGGCAAACAATATCGGAGTCATCTTTTGCCTTCATCGGGGCCCCGCAGCGAGGGGCCCCATGGTCGTTATTTCATCGCGCAATCATCGACATAGGCCGAAGAGCGATCTGCGATCGCCGTGGCAACCAGCGTATTGGTGAAGACATCGCCTTCCTTGATCACCTCGCGGATGTAGATGTCCTGAAGCGGGTGGTTGTTGCTGTCGAAACTGAACTTGCCGCGCACGCTGTCGAAATCGGCGGATTTGAGCGCCGCCCGGAAGGCATCGCCATCGGACGGCTGCGCCACATCCAGCGCCGAGCGCAGCAGATGCGCCGTGTCATAGCCATAAGCGGCGTAAAGCGACGGCAGGCGGCCATATTCCGCCTCGAATGCCTCGACAAAGGCCGCGTTGGCCGGAACGTCCAGATCCTTGGACCAGTTCGAGCCATTCCGCACCCCAAGCGCTGCATCGCCGACCGCCTGAAGGATGTTCTGATCGAACGAGAACGCCGGACCAAGTAGCGGCAGATCGACCCCGCTGCCCGCATATTGCTTCATGAAGGAAATCCCCATGCCGCCCGGCAGGAAGAAGAACACCGCATCCGCGCCCGATGCCCGGATCTGCGCGATCTCGGCGGCGTAATCTGTCTGCCCAAGCTGGGTGAACACCTCTCCGGCTAGATCGCCGCCGTAATAGCGTTTGAAGCCGTTCAGGCTGTCGTGACCGGCCGGATAGTTCGGCGCCATGATGAATGGCTTGGTGTAACCCTGATCTTTGGCATAGGCCCCTGCCGCCTCGTGCAGGTTGTCATTCTGATAGCTTACGGCGAAATAGTTCGGATGACAGCCTTTCCCGGCCAGCAGCGCCGGCGCGGCATTGGTCGACAGGTAGAATTTGCCCTGCGCGGTGGCGGCAGGCACCACGGCCATCGCAAGGTTCGACCACACGATGCCGGTCAGCACGTCGACCTTGTCGGACTGGATCATCTTGTCGGCGATCTGCACGGCCACGTCGGGCTTTTGCTGGTCATCCTCGACGATCACCTCGACTTCGCTGGCCCCCTTCATGCCCAGAAGGAAGCCGTCGCGCGTGTCGATGCCAAGGCTCGCCCCTCCGCCCGACAGCGTGGTGATCATGCCGACCTTGACCTCGGCCTGCGCCGCCGAGGCCAGCGCGGCAAGGCTTGCCGCCGCAAGCAGTGTCTTGATGGACATAAAGTGACTCCCTCTTTCCCTGTCGTGCCCCGGATCTGCGCCCAAGGATCACGCAGAGAATTGACGCAATTGCCCGAGATGTCCATGCAGCCCGTCGCCCGTGCCGCCGCTTTTCCCAAGCCGGGCCAATCTGTCGCCACAAAGATGCGGCTTGCTTGCCTGCAACAGACCCGCAAGCCGGGCCAAGTCAGGGGCAGACCAGATGAACATGGCAAACACCGCCGTCGTGGCACCGCCGCCACCCAAGCGGCTTGAGGAACTCAGCCTGCCGCGGGTCTTCATGCGCGACGTGGCGCTGAAGACCATCTTCCGCAAGAACGCCAACACCGTCACCTACCTGTCAAAGGCGATCTGCCTGCCGATTGGCATCACCCAAGAGATCATCGACATTGCCCGCGGCCAGGGCCTGCTAGAGGCGATGGGCACGCTGGGCGCGCATTCCACCACCAATGAGATGGTCTATCAGCTGACAGACAGCGGCAAGGCGCGCGCCATGGATGCGCTGGCGCAATCGGAATATTTCGGAGCCATGCCGGTGCCTCTGGATGTCTACTCGCAGCAGGTCAGGCGCCAGTCGATCCGCAACGTCCACATCACCCGCGAGCAGTTGATGGGCGCCATGGGGCATCTGGTTCTGCCCAGCACATTGATTTCGCACCTTGGCCCGGCGGTCGGTTCTGGCCGGTCGATCCTGATGTATGGCCCGCCGGGGAACGGTAAATCGTCGATCTCGAACGGCATTCGCGACGCGATGGGTGACAAGATCTACATTCCGCGCGCCGTGGAATATTCCGGGCAGGTGATCACGGTCTTCGATCCGATCGTGCATTCCGCCGCCGAGGTCGAAGAAGACGACCCCACCGCACTGCGCCGCCGCAACCGGTTCGACACCCGGTACGTGCTGTGCGATCGCCCTACGGTGATCACCGGCGGTGAGCTGTCGCTGAACATGCTCGACCTTGTCTACAATCCGACGGCGCGCACCTATCAGGCGCCGCTTCAATTGAAATCTACGGGGGGCATCTTCATCGTAGATGACCTTGGCCGGCAGGCAGAACCGCCGCAGAAGCTGGTCAACCGCTGGATCGTTCCGCTGGAGGAAAGCAAGGATATCCTCGCCCTGCAATCGGGTGAAAAATTCGAGGTGCCGTTCGATACACTGGTGATCTTCTCGACCAACTTCCACCCCAACGAGATCTTCGACAAGGCTGCGCTGCGCAGGATCTTCTTCAAGATCAAGATCGATGGGCCCAATCAGGAAGACTTCCTCAAGATCTTCGCCCTCGTCGCGCGCAAGAAGAAGATGCAACTGGACGAAGAGGCGCTGATCTACCTGCTAAAGACCAAGTACCCGACCATAGACAACATTTACGCCAATTATCAGCCGGTGTTTCTGATCGACCAGATGATCGCGGTGTGCGATTTCGAAGGATGGCCCTACAAGATGACCAAGGAATTGGTCGACCGGGCCTGGGCGAACATGTTCGTGAAGGACGAGCACATCGTGAAGTGAGCCCGCTACGACCGGCGGCCTCCAGAACCTGCTGGCCCTCAAGTGCGGCTGCGTGGCTTGGACTGCTCCCTCGGAGATAGAACTCCGGCGAAATCTGCAGACGGCGGGACTCGAAACCCGGCGATGAGGCAGCCGCACATGCCTGTACGAGGTGGCGAGCGAGATCTTCTGCCTGACCTAATGGGATGAACTGCCTTCCCACCGACCTGCTGCTACCGTGGCGGGCATAGGTGGAGAGAGGAGCATCAGATGGACATCAAGGTTCTGGGCATTGATTTGGGCAAGACCGTTTGCAGTCTTGCCGGGCCGGATGAAGGGGAGCGGTTGTGTTTCGTAAACGGCTCCAGCGCCATCGGCTGCTGGACTTTCTTGCTACTCTGCCGCCCTGCGTGGTTGCGATGGAAGCCTGCGGCGGGGCGCATCACATCGGGCGTTTCTGTCTTGAGAAGGGGCATGAGCCTCGTTTGATGTCGCCGCTCTATGTCCGGCCATATGTGAAGGTCCAAAAGAACGACGACCGTGACGCAGAGGCGATTGCTGAAGCCGCGACGCGCCCCACGATGTCCTTCATTGCGATCAAATCGGAGGAACAGCTCGATCTTCAGGCCTTGCACCGTGCGCGAGAGCGCCTGGTGTCAGACAAGACGCGCCTGATCAACCAGGGCCGCGGTTTCCTGATGGAGCGCGACATCCGGGTAGGAACCGGGCGCCATGTCTTCCAAAAGGAGCTGGCCAGATTGGCCGTAGAGGGCACTGCCGATCTTTCACCCCGAATGCGTCTGATCGTGACTGATATGGCGTCCGAACTGGACGTGATCAATGATCGGGTCAAAGACATCGATGCCGAGATCAAGGCGCTGGCCAGAACGGATGCTGACATGCAGAGGCTGATGGAGACCCCCGGCATCGGTCCGACGATTGCGACAGCGCTCGTAGCAGCTGTCGGCACTGGCAGCACCTTTGGCTAAGGTCGTGATCTTGCCGCATGGCTTGGTCTGGTGCCACGGCAGGTCACGACAGGTGGCAAGGCCAAGCTGATCGACATCTCGAAGCACGATAACCGACATTTGCGCAAGATCTTCATTCACGGAGCTCGAACGGTGCTGCATCTCGTGCGTGACAGGACATCACCAATAACGGCTTGGGCAGACGCTCTGAAGGAGCGAGCGCATGTGAACGTCGCGGCGGTCGCCATGGCCAACAAGATGGCACGTATTGCCTGGGCTGTGCTGACGAAGGGTGAGAGATATCGGCCGAATGCCATGAGCGGCCTGTAGTGGGCCAAACGCGCAATCGAACAAAGGAATCTGCGAGCGAGGAGGAGATGGACCAACGACCGATCGGCGTCTTGTCAATCTGATGGGGAGCATGGCCCCTGGGTAATCCCCCCGTTTTTCCGCGGGCTTGGTCGTAGAATTTACGCGGCCATCTTCAGTTTCTGTGCAGGTGTCATCCCGCCGTTGCCCATGTTGGGGCTTGTGAACAGGCATGGAAAACTGGGTCTGACTCAATTTCTGTGGCGTCTTCATGCCGAATGTTGGAGACGTGCGAGGAGGAGTTCGATACCGGCGGCACCATACATCTGCCGCTTCAGCATCTTCAGCCGGTTGATCTGACCTTCGGTCTGGCCATTGGACCAAGGCTCACGG
This sequence comes from Salipiger sp. 1_MG-2023, assembly GCF_030547555.1. Classification (NCBI taxonomy): domain Bacteria; kingdom Pseudomonadati; phylum Pseudomonadota; class Alphaproteobacteria; order Rhodobacterales; family Roseobacteraceae; genus Salipiger; species Salipiger sp. 1_MG-2023. The sequence goes on from NZ_JAUOQN010000020.1 coordinate 75,105, forward strand.
AGCGCCGCCGCAACCGCCTCGAGATCTGTAGTGAGACCACTGGCGAAGGCTGCCATCTGACCTGCCACGGGATTTTTTCTCCATTTGAAATTAGAGTCCGACCCAACGAAGGGACGGACAATGAAGCGAACGAGATACAGCGAAGAACAGATCATCCACTGCCCGGCAGGCGCATTCGCAGAATGCTGCCGAGAGGGGGCATTTTGACCGAACATGAGGCCGGCGCGAAGTGCGCTGATCTGTGCCGCAAGCACGGGATGTCGGAAGGCACCTTTTATGCCTGGAAGGCGAAGTTTGGCGGGATGACGGTTTCCGACGCCAAGCGGCTGAAGGCGCTTGAGGATGAGAACACCAAG
>NZ_JAUOQN010000200.1:0-516 GCF_030547555.1 Salipiger sp. 1_MG-2023
GTGACCGAGGCTGTAGGATAAGTGTGTCCGGGGGAAGGGGCAGCTTGGCCATCAGCGGCTTTGTGCAACAGAGCCGGTATCAGTAATACAATCGAGCAGCGCAAAGCCAAAGTCGCACAGTTGAATGGAGAAATATCTGATCTTCGGCGCGGCATCACGGGCATTGAGGCAACCGCCGACGCGATCAATGAGCTGCTGCGACTACAGGGGCATAATGGCTTTCACCTTCGTCCCACATCGGGTGATGGCACCTACGAGGTTCATCGCGCCGATGGGTCGCCGACTGGCGACACGCTTTCGGAAGGTGAGCGTTCTTTCCTTGCCTTCGTATATCTCTACCACCATTTGGCGGGCGACCACGACGAAGCGGAAAAAATTTAGGACGTGTCGTGGTGATCGACGATCCAATGACAAGCCAAGACGCTGCCGCAGTGCATACGTGTCACATCCCGGCAGGTAATATGGCTGTTTCTTGAACAGCTCTGGCTTGAGTTTGTGCCAGTCCTTCATCGCGTG
>NZ_JAUOQN010000021.1:0-75064 GCF_030547555.1 Salipiger sp. 1_MG-2023
CCGCCGACTTCAACGAAACACGCCCGCATTCGGCGCTTGGCTATGAGACACCAAAGGAATTCGCCGAACACCTCACCACCGCAATCGCCCACCCCGCCGCGCGAGATGAAAGCTCCGCGCGTCGGGCGATTGCTCAACCCGCGCCGATTGGCGTAAACACCAACCGGGCTCAAATCGCGGCTGGATGAAAGGTCAGTGGCAGGTCACTTGATCCCAGGCGCCCAGACGCCCAGGCGGACCAAGGCCATCGTCTTGAGCTGATTAGCGAACTTGCGGGGATTTTGGCGATGAGTTTTCCACAACCGACAAAACCCGCGTGTATTGCACAGGTTTTTTCTGGAAATGTTGGTTGCGGGAGTAGGATTTGAACCTACGACCTTCAGGTTATGAGCCTGACGAGCTACCGGGCTGCTCCATCCCGCGACGCTTATGCTACATGATTTTTGATGCAGCGTATTGTCGCTGAGATCGTTTAGAGAGAAGTGTGGTTCTTACTAGGTTTGGCGGTGACCTACTCTCCCACGTCTTGAGACGCAGTACCATCGGCGCAACGGCACTTAACGGCCGGGTTCGGAATGGGACCGGGTGTTTTGCTCGCGCTGTGACCACCAAACCGAGAAAGAACCACAATGACGCGCCGCAGGCGCGGCAGGTGGGGTGTAGCGTTTCGGCATAGCCGACAACGCGGGCCCCACACCCATCCAATCCTGGTGCGTCATGTGCAAATCAACATTGTTGTCCGAAGAGTACTCTATTTGGTGTGTATGCTTCCGGATCGAGTAAAAGAACCTGTCTTTTACTGGATCGGATCAAGCCTATCGGGCCATTAGTACCGGTCAACTGAATGCATTGCTGCACTTACATCTCCGGCCTATCGACGTGGTGGTCTACCACGGCCCTCAGGGATACCTTGTTTTGAGGGGGGCTTCCCGCTTAGATGCCTTCAGCGGTTATCCTGTCCGATCATAGCTACCCAGCACTGCCATTGGCATGACAACTGGTCCACCAGTGGATCGTTCACCCCGGTCCTCTCGTACTAGGGGCAACTCCTCTCAAGTATCCTACACCCACGGCAGATAGGGACCGAACTGTCTCACGACGTTCTAAACCCAGCTCACGTACCTCTTTAAATGGCGAACAGCCATACCCTTGGGACCTGCTCCAGCCCCAGGATGAGATGAGCCGACATCGAGGTGCCAAACACTGCCGTCGATATGGACTCTTGGGCAGTATCAGCCTGTTATCCCCGGCGTACCTTTTATCCGTTGAGCGATGGCCCTCCCACTTGGGACCACCGGATCACTATGGCCGACTTTCGTCTCTGCTCGACTTGTCAGTCTTGCAGTCAGGCTGGCTTTTGCCATTGCACTCAACGAGCGATTTCCGACCGCTCTGAGCCAACCTTCGCGCGCCTCCGTTACGCTTTAGGAGGCGACCGCCCCAGTCAAACTACCCGCCACGCAGGGTCCCGGATCCGGATAACGGACCGCGGTTAGACATCAAGAGTGCGAAGGGTGGTATCTCATCTGTTGGCTCCACAAGAACTGGCGTTCCTGCTTCAAAGCCTACCACCTATCCTGCACATCACAATCCTGATGCCAGTGCGAAGCTGTAGTAAAGGTGCACGGGGTCTTTCCGTCTAACCGCGGGAAGCCTGCATCTTGACAGGCAATTCAATTTCGCTGAGTCGATGTTGGAGACAGCGGGGAAGTCGTTACGCCATTCGTGCAGGTCGGAACTTACCCGACAAGGAATTTCGCTACCTTAGGACCGTTATAGTTACGGCCGCCGTTTACCTGGGCTTCAATTCAGAGCTCTCACCCCTCCTTTTAACCTTCAGGCACCGGGCAGGCGTCAGACCCTATACGTCGTCTTGCGACTTCGCAGAGCCCTGTGTTTTTAGTAAACAGTCGCCACCCCCTGGTTTGTGCCCCCAGCCCCTAGTTGCCTAGGAACCGGGCCTCCTTCTCGCGAACTTACGGAGGTATTTTGCCGAGTTCCTTCAACATCGTTCTCTCAAGCGCCTTGGTATGCTCTACCAGTCCACCTGTGTCGGTTTAGGGTACGGTCCTAAAGTGGGGCTATTTCCAGGAACCCGTTGGCTGCCCTTCCAATCCGATAAGGAAGAACAACGTTTCAGATCCGTCACCACCACATGGCCCAGGAATATTAACCTGGTTCCCATCGACTACGCCTTTCGGCCTCGCCTTAGGGGCCGGCTTACCCTGCTCAGATTAGCTTTAAGCAGGAACCCTTGGACTTTCGGCGAGAGTGTCTCTCACACTCTTTGTCGCTACTCATGTCATCATTCTCGCTAGTGATCTCTCCACCGGATCCCTCACAGGCCGGCTTCACAGAAAAACCTCGATCCGTCATTACATCCCGAAAGATGCAAATACGGATGAGGTCTATGTCACACTACGCTCCGCTACCATGCCTTACGGCATCCTAAGCTTCGGCTCATGGCTTGAGCCCCGTTACATCTTCGCCGCAGGACAACTTAATTAGACCAGTGAGCTGTTACGCTATCTTTAAAGGATGGCTGCTTCTAAGCCAACCTCCTGGTTGTTTTGGTCGTCCCACCTGCTTTCCCACTTAGCCATGAATTAGGGGCCTTAGCTGTAGGTCAGGGTTGTTTCCCTCTTCACGACGGACGTTAGCATCCGCCGTGTGTCTGCCATCTAGTACTCCCGGGTATTCGGAGTTTGGTTAGGATCAGTAAGCCTGTGGGGCCCCATTACCCATCCAGTGCTCTACCCCCCGGGGTATTCGGATGACGCTCTACCTAAATAGATTTCGCGGAGAACCAGCTATCTCCGAGTTTGATTGGCCTTTCACCCCTAGGCACAACTCATCCCGACCTTTTTCAACAGGTGTGGGTTCGGACCTCCAGTAAGTGTTACCTTACCTTCATCCTGGTCATGCCTAGATCACTCGGTTTCGGGTCTGATCCATCTAACTCAACGCCCTATTAAGACTCGCTTTCGCTGCGCCTACACCTAACGGCTTAAGCTTGCTAGATAGACCAAGTCGATGACCCATTATACAAAAGGTACGCCGTCAGATCGTAAAGATCCTCCGACTGATTGTAGGCGTTCGGTTTCAGGTACTGTTTCACTCCCCTCGTCGGGGTGCTTTTCACCTTTCCCTCACGGTACTGGTTCACTATCGGTCAGCAAGGAGTACTTAGCCTTCGAGGGTGGTCCCCCGATCTTCAGACAGGATTTCACGTGTCCCGCCCTACTTAATACGTCCTATCAAGCTTCATATACGGGACTGTCACCCACTATGGTTGGCCATTCCAGACCATTCTATTCACTCTCAAGGCTCGGCTGGTCCCCGTTCGCTCGCCGCTACTAGGGGAGTATCATATTGATTTCCTTTCCTCCGGGTACTTAGATGTTTCAGTTCCCCGGGTTTGCTCTTCAAACCCTATGTATTCAGGTAAGAAGTACCTGTTTAAACCCGCTGTAAGCCACCTCCGTCGAACGATGTTCGACGATGGTAATTACAACGAGTTTTCAGGTGGGTTGCCCCATTCGGAAATTCCTGGATCAAAGCTTATTCTCAGCTCCCCAGGACTTATCGCAGAGTATCACGTCCTTCATCGCCTCTTGCTGCCAAGGCATTCACCAAACGCCCTTCTCGCGCTTGATCCGATCCAGTAAGAGACAGGTTCGAACCTGTCGTGCCAGCGTCTGGTTCGACCGCTGGCGCCTATACTGGATCGAAAGCATACTTTCCCGTCCACGCCTGAGCGCGGACATTGTCATTCAATCCGTGCGAACTGAATGACCGGTTAGTGTACTTTACTTGGACAACGATTGCTCGTTTCAGCAGGGATATGACTTTCCAGCCGGCTAGACCGGAGCGCCACCTCTCCACATGGGAGACCTGCAGAGGTTCGCCCGCTACTTCGGGGAACCAAGCAATGTTGATTTGTTTCTCTCTATACGATGTCAATGCGTCCGATTGGACGGATAAACACTTGATAGTGCTTATCGATCTAATCGAAGCCATGTCCGGTACACGAAGACAGCCATCTCCTTGCGGCGATGAAGTGGTGGAGCCTAGGAGGATCGAACTCCTGACCTCCTGAATGCAAATCAGGCGCTCTCCCAGCTGAGCTAAGGCCCCATTTTGCTCCGCAAAATGGGAGTGCGCGGCAGGGCATTGCAACCGCAATGTCCCGGGAGCGTCACCCGCTGCCATTCTGGGTGCTGTCTGATCCAGGCTGCCTGAAGGCGATCACCAGCGCCCCAAAGGGGGGTTGGTGGGTCGAGGAGGACTTGAACCTCCGACCTCACGCTTATCAGGCGTGCGCTCTAACCACCTGAGCTACCGACCCAAGTTAACGAGCGGCAGCCCGTTTCGTGTTCTGAAGAGATATGAGGACGACCCCGGTTCGTTTTTTGGCAGCTTTGATTGCTGCCATGCTAAGTGATTGACGTGAATGGCAAGCCATCCAGCTACAATCATCCTTAGAAAGGAGGTGATCCAGCCGCAGGTTCCCCTACGGCTACCTTGTTACGACTTCACCCCAGTCGCTGAGCTCACCGTGGTCCGCTGCCCCCATTGCTGGTTGGCGCACGGCCTTCGGGTAAACCCAACTCCCATGGTGTGACGGGCGGTGTGTACAAGGCCCGGGAACGTATTCACCGCGTCATGCTGTTACGCGATTACTAGCGATTCCGACTTCATGGGGTCGAGTTGCAGACCCCAATCCGAACTGAGACATCTTTTAGGGATTAACCCATTGTTGATGCCATTGTAGCACGTGTGTAGCCCAACCCGTAAGGGCCATGAGGACTTGACGTCATCCACACCTTCCTCCCGCTTATCACGGGCAGTTTCCCTAGAGTGCCCAGCCGAACTGCTGGCAACTAAGGATGTGGGTTGCGCTCGTTGCCGGACTTAACCGAACATCTCACGACACGAGCTGACGACAGCCATGCAGCACCTGTCACTCGGTCTCTTACGAGAAAGCTGGATCTCTCCAGCGGTCCGAGGATGTCAAGGGTTGGTAAGGTTCTGCGCGTTGCTTCGAATTAAACCACATGCTCCACCGCTTGTGCGGGCCCCCGTCAATTCCTTTGAGTTTTAATCTTGCGACCGTACTCCCCAGGCGGAATGCTTAATCCGTTAGGTGTGACACCAACAAGCATGCTTGCTGACGTCTGGCATTCATCGTTTACGGTGTGGACTACCAGGGTATCTAATCCTGTTTGCTCCCCACACTTTCGCACCTCAGCGTCAGTATCGAGCCAGTGAGCCGCCTTCGCCACTGGTGTTCTTCCGAATATCTACGAATTTCACCTCTACACTCGGAGTTCCACTCACCTCTCTCGAACTCAAGACTGGGAGTTTTGAAGGCAGTTCCGAGGTTGAGCCCCGGGATTTCACCCCCAACTTTCCAATCCGCCTACGCGCGCTTTACGCCCAGTAATTCCGAACAACGCTAACCCCCTCCGTATTACCGCGGCTGCTGGCACGGAGTTAGCCGGGGTTTCTTTACTGGGTACAGTCATTATCTTCCCCAGCGAAAGAGCTTTACGACCCTAAGGCCTTCATCACTCACGCGGCATGGCTAGATCAGGCTTGCGCCCATTGTCTAAGATTCCCCACTGCTGCCTCCCGTAGGAGTCTGGGCCGTGTCTCAGTCCCAGTGTGGCTGATCATCCTCTCAAACCAGCTATGGATCGTAGGCTTGGTAGGCCTTTACCCCACCAACTACCTAATCCAACGCGGGCTAATCCTTCTGCGATAAATCTTTCCCCCAAAGGGCGTATACGGTATTACTCTCAGTTTCCCGAGGCTATTCCGTACAGAAGGGCATATTCCCACGCGTTACTCACCCGTCCGCCGCTCACCCGAAGGTGCGCTCGACTTGCATGTGTTAGGCCTGCCGCCAGCGTTCGTTCTGAGCCAGGATCAAACTCTCAAGTTGAAAAGTTCCGAAGAACTTATCCTTGACGTTCGAACCTCTGCACATCTTCAACAGGACCCGGCTAAGGAATTCCTGTCGAACATTTCTTCTGTTTGTCTGTGCTTCAGGTTTCATCAGAAACCGAAAGCCGTACAAACAGTGAAGCTGACACTCCATCATCGGATCACCCAACCAGACCACAAGGGCCCGACCAAACTCTCCTAAGAGCGCGATATACAGAAGACTGATCCATCGAATGAACCAAAGTCGCCCGCATATCTCTTCAGATACCATCAATGTCAAAGAGCGTGAGAGACAAAAACCAGACCGTGCGCCCTTCTCAAGGCGCGCCGCCCGTCAATACCTCTCGATAGTCCGTTCCGCCGTCCAAACCGTCCAGACCTCAGCAGCTCCGCCACCTCGTCCCGTCCGCCTCGTCCAGCGCCCCGACCTGCGCCTCAGCGCCGCCGGTGAAGGGGCTTTTACGGTTACACCAACATACCCGCAAGCAGAAATTTCGGAATTCGGCATCTTTTCCCGAATTCAGACTCTATCTGATTGATATAATTTCATTACTTTAGCTCAAAAACCTGCACTCACCCGCGCCCCCCCGCTCAACAAACCGACCGATCCGGCACATCTCAGCGGTCTGCACAGGGTTATCCACAGACACGCCCGACTCTAAAAGGGCGAGACCATCGGCAATCGCCCTTTTCTGGTCGTCCGGATCGGGGCAGCCCTATTCCGCGGCGACGCTGGTCAGTTTGTTCAGGGCGCCTGCCATGGGATTCGTCACGGCCTCGGGCAAAGCCGTGCCCGACAGATCCGCCAGCCGCGCGGCCGGTGCCTCATAAGACAGGTGGACCGCGCCCTCGCTGTCCTCGTAGACCAGAACATGCAGTGGCAGCGCCAGACCAAGGGTCCGATCCGCCAGCATCGCGGGCGTTCCGACCTTGGGGTTGCCAAAGATCACCAACTGCGACGCTCCGATATCTTCACCTATCTTCTGGGCCCCTGCCCCGTGATCGACACGCGCGAACACCGTGGCGCCCGCGTTTTCGATTGCGGTGACCAGGGCCTCGGTTGCCTCGGGCACCGATTTTTCAGTCGGCACCGACACGACCTCTGCGGTGGCGGCTGTCGAAAGCAGGGTCAGCGCGACCAGAGCTTGCTTGAACATGATGTCTCCTATCCCGATGCGCGCAGGAACGGCACGCGTTGAAGGGGCAGTCGCAGTCCCAAAAGCACCACGATGATCCCCATGTAGATCAAAGGCTCGATCTGAAAGCCTTTCACCAGCATGACAAAGTGCAGCGCCCCAAGAAGCGCCGCCCCATAGGCAAGGCGATGCAGCTTGTGCCACCTCTTGCCCCCCAACTTGCGGATCGACAGGTTGTTCGACGTGACCGCCAGCGGAAACAGCAGCGCAAACGCGCCCATGCCCACAGTGATATAGGGGCGTTTCAGGATATCGGCCCAGATTTGCGACGCGATCCCGACATCCAGCACCAGCCAGACCAAAAGATGCAGCACGACGTAAAAGAAGGCGATCAGCCCGATGGCGCGACGATAGCGCATCAGGTTCACCCCGGCAAAGCGGCGCAACGGCGTGATGCACAACCCAGCGATCAGCATCTTCAGCGCCAATTGCCCCAGCTCGTGTTCCAGCGCACTGATGGGTTCGACCCCAAGACCGCCGGTCAGCCCCTGATACAGGAACCACGCCGGCGGCAGCACCGAAATCACATACAACGGCCACGCCGGAATGCGTCGCGTGGCCGCGTTGATCCGGTCGGCAATCATCAGTGATTCACCGTCAGGTCCATACCTTCGTACAACGAGGCAACCTCGTCATAGCCGTTGAACATCAGTGTGTCCTTGCGCTTGGCAAACAGGCCCCCGCCGATGCCGCGCTCGGTGGCCTGTGACCAGCGCGGATGATCGACCTGCGGATTGACGTTGGAGTAAAAACCGTACTCGTTGGGGTTGGCCTTGTTCCACGAGGTCGGCGGCTGCGTGTCGGTCAGTGTGATCCGCACGATGGACTTGATCGACTTGTAGCCATATTTCCACGGCACCACGAGCCGCAGCGGTGCGCCGTTCTGGCGGGGAATGTCGCGGCCATAGATGCCCGTCGCCATGATGGTCAGCGGGTGCATCGCCTCGTCCAGCCGCAGACCTTCGACATAGGGCCAGTCGAGCACGTTATAACGCACCCCCGGCATCTCGTCCGGGCGCAGCACGGTTTCGAAGGCGACGTATTTCGCACCGGATTTCACCCCCGCCATAGTCAGCAGGTCTGCCAGTTCGAACCCTGTCCACGGCACCACCATCGACCATGCCTCGACACAGCGGAAACGGTAGATGCGTTCTTCGAGAGTCATCTTCGACAGGATGTCATCAAAGCCATACTCGCCGGGCTTGTCCACCATGCCGTCGATCTTCACCGACCATGGCGAGATCGTCAGATCCCCGGCGTAACGCGCGGGGTCATCCTTGCCGGTGCCGAATTCATAGTAATTGTTGTAGCTGGTGATCTCTTCGTAGCTGTTCGGCTCCAGCCCCTCGGCGGCGCCTGCGCGGCCCGCAAGCCCTGCAACGGCCATGCCGCCAAGCCCGGCCATGATCTGGCGCCGGTTCAGCCAGAGCCGCTCTTCGGTGACGTCATTCCGTGTCAGAGTGTTGGTCCAGCGATGCGCCATGATGTCTTCCGTCCGTTATCCATTCCCTGTCATATACGGGAGCGTGGGTTATTTTGTTTCACCAAGCAAAGCACAGGGCGCTCACAAAGCGGTGTTCTCGGGGGCAGGCTGATAGCTTGGGCGGATCTTGTTGAACGGGATCGAGCTGCCGTCTGCCTGAACAATCCGCACATGACGGCGCCGCATCTGGCGCGGTTCGGACACGCCGACCGAATGGGCGATGGTCTCGACCTCCTTGATCACCGCGCGCGCGTAATTGGCGACCTTGAGGTACTTGTCTTCGACCACCAGTCCCTTTTGCAGGCGCGGGTCATGGGTGGTGATGCCGGTCGGACAGGTGTTGCGGTTGCATTTCAGCGCCTGAATGCAGCCCATCGAGAACATGAAGCCCCGCGCCGAAGTCACGAAATCCGCGCCAAGGCAGATTGCCCAGGCCACATCCGCCGGGTTCACCAGCTTCGCAGAGGCGATGATGCGGATGCGATCCTTGAGCCCGTAGCGATCGCGCAGATCGACAATGCGGGGCAGCGATTCCCGGATCGGCATGCCGACAAGGTCGATCAGCGGCATGGGGGCCGCGCCGGTGCCGCCTTCGCCGCCGTCGATGGCGATGAAATCGGGGGCGCTTTCGGGGCCACGTTCTACGATCTTGCGGAACAGCTCTTCCCACGCATCGGACGAGCCGATCACCGTCTTGAAGCCCACCGGCTTGCCCGAAACCTCGCGGATGTGGTGAATCATGTCGAGCAGATCGTCGAAATCGTCGATCTCGGGGTGACGGTTGGGGGAAATCCCCGCCTGCCCGACCTTGAGGCCCCGAATCTGCGCCACCTCTTCATTGACCTTCTCGCCCGGAAGGATGCCGCCCTTGCCGGGCTTGGCCCCCTGCGCCAGCTTCAGCTCGAACATCTTGATGTTGGGGTTCTTCGACACCTCGCGCAGCTTGTCGTCGGATATGGCGCCATGCTCATCGCGCAGGCCGAATTTCGCGGTGCCGATCTGGAACACCAGATCGCAAGCTGCGGTCTCATGGTAGGGCGCAAGGCCACCCTCGCCGGTGTTGAGCCAGATGCCCGCTTCATACGCGCCCCGGCTCAGCGCCTGAACCGCAGGTTTCGAGATCGCACCATAGCTCATCCCCGAGATGTTGAAGATCGACTTCGCCAGATAGGGTTCGCGCGCGTGCGGGCCGATGATCATCGGTTCGGTCATGGCAAACTGATCGTCGATCGGCGGAAACACCGCGTTGGCAAAGATCGGCGTGCCGGGGATGTTCAGGTTGCGGGTCGAGCCGAAGGCAACGGTGTTATCCTTGCCCTTGGTGGCGTGATAGACCCAGTCGCGCTGCGCCCGGTTGAACGGCATCTCTTCGCGGTCCATCGCAAAGAAATACTGCCGGAAGAACTCGCCCATCTTGGTGAAGAGACCGCGAAAGCGCCCGATCACCGGATAGTTGCGCCGGATTGCATCCCCCGACTGAAGCGTGTCGACGATGTAAAACACCACGGCGACAAGCACCGCGAGTCCGATCAATGCCACGAACAGCAGGGCCAGCACATTCAAAGCATACATCGCAGCGCCCATGGGTCACCTCCTCAAATTTTCATTCACATCCTTCGGACCGGGCACGTCGCCCACCGTAAGGGATGGGTGTGACAGTGACCGCCCTTGCCGCGAACGGCAAGCTTCGCAGAAGCGGGCAGGAAGAGAGAATGACCTTCGGGCCGTTTGCCTGCCTGTGATGGGCGCAGCGGCGGCGCTGGTGGCCTCGAGGCAAGCCGGGAGAACATGCGAAACGCCCGGCCCCCTGTGAGAGGGCCGGGCGCTCAGCGTCTTGCAGTGGCGATCAGTGAACGACCGCGTCATCCGGTCTGGGCCGATTGCTGGCACCAAGCTTTTCGCCGATGATCAAGCCCTCGGTCCCGGCGGTTACCGGTATGGTGTCACCATCGCGGATGTCGCCGCCCAGCAGCATCTCGGCCAGCGGGTCCTGAAGCGCCCGCTGGATCACCCGCTTGAGCGGGCGCGCCCCGAACACCGGATCATAGCCCTCGCCGGCAAGCCATGCCTTGGCGCCCTCGTCGAGGGACAGCGTGACCTTGCGCGCCGCCAGACGTTTCAGCAGGCGGGCCAGCTGAATGTCGACGATACCGCCCATATCCTGCCGCTTGAGACGGTCGAAGATGATCGTCTCGTCGAGCCGGTTGAGGAATTCGGGCCGGAAATGCGCCCGCACCGCATCCATCACATCGTGCTTTGCAACCGAACTGTCGGCCTCTTCGGGAAGCTGGCTCAGTGCCTGCGATCCAAGGTTCGACGTCAGGATGATCAGCGTCTGCTTGAAATCCACGGTGCGGCCCTGACCATCGGTCAGCACGCCATCATCGAGCACCTGAAGCAAGACGTTGAAGACGTCCGGATGGGCCTTTTCGACCTCGTCGAACAGTACCACCTGATAGGGTCTGCGCCGCACGGCTTCGGTCAGCACACCGCCCTCGTCATAACCAACATAGCCCGGAGGCGCGCCGATCAGCCGCGACACGGCGTGCTTTTCCATGAACTCCGACATGTCGATGCGCACCATGGCGTTGTCATCGTCGAACAGGAACTCGGCCACCGCCTTGGTCAGCTCGGTCTTGCCGACCCCGGTCGGCCCGAGGAACAGGAAGCTGCCCAAGGGGCGGTTCTCGTCGTTGAGCCCGGCGCGTGCCCGGCGCACGGCATTGGCCACTGCCCGCACCGCCAGCGACTGGCCGACCACCCGCTTGTGCAGGGCGGCTTCCATGCGCAACAGCTTCTCGCGGTCGCCTTCCAGCATCTTGCTGGTCGGAATGCCCGTCCAGCGCTCGACCACCTCGGCGATCTGCTCGGGGCGCACGGCTTCTTCGACCAGAACATCCCCTTCGGTTTCCGCCTCGGCCAGCTTGCGCTCGGTCTCGGGGATCTTGCTGTATTGCAGCTCGCCCGCCCGCGCGAAGTTGCCTTCGCGCTTGGCGATCTCAAGCTCGGCCCGCATCTTGTCGAGCTGTTCCTTCAGATCGCGGGACGAGGCCAGCTTGTCGCGCTCGGCCTGCCATTTCGCGGTCATCTCGGCAGAGCGCTCCTCGACCTCGGCCAGCTCGCGTTCAAGCGTTTCCAGACGATCCTTCGACGCCTGATCGTCTTCGAGCTTCAGCGCCTCGACCTCGATCTGCATCTGCAGGATTTGGCGGTCGATCTGGTCAAGCTCTTCGGGCTTACTATCGACCTCCATGCGCAGACGCGAGGCGGCCTCGTCCATCAGGTCGATGGCCTTGTCCGGCAGGAACCGGTCGGTGATGTAACGGTGCGACAGGGTCGCCGCCGCCACCAGCGCGCTGTCGGAAATCCGCACACCATGGTGCAGCTCGTATTTGTCCTTGATGCCGCGCAGGATCGAGATGGTGTCTTCGACCGTCGGCTCCTGCACCACAATGGGCTGGAACCGCCGGGCAAGCGCCGGGTCTTTTTCAACGTGCTTGCGGTATTCATCAAGCGTGGTCGCGCCGACACAATGCAGCTCGCCCCGTGCCAGCGCCGGTTTCAGCAGGTTGGAGGCATCCATTGCCCCGTCCGCCTTGCCCGCGCCAACCAGCGTGTGCATCTCGTCGATGAACAGAATGACCTCTCCGGAGGCGGCCTCGATTTCCTTGAGGATGGATTTCAGACGCTCCTCGAACTCGCCGCGATATTTCGCCCCCGCGATCAGCGACCCCATATCAAGCGCCAGCAAACGCTTGTTGCGCAGCGATTCAGGCACATCACCGCTGACGATGCGCAACGCGAGCCCCTCGGCGATGGCGGTTTTACCCACGCCGGGCTCGCCGATCAGGACCGGGTTGTTCTTGGTCCGCCGGCTGAGCACCTGCATCGAGCGGCGGATCTCGTCGTCGCGCCCGATAATCGGGTCGATCTTGCCCTGTTCGGCGGCTTCGGTCAGATCGCGGGCGTATTTCTTCAGCGCTTCATAGCCATCTTCGGCGCTGGCACTGTCGGCGGTGCGGCCCTTGCGCAGGTCGTTGATCGCCTCGTTCAGTTTCTGAGGGGTGACCTTCCCGGCCTCCAGCGCGTCCTTTGCACCGGATTTCTCGATGGCGAGCGCGGTCAGGATGCGCTCCACCGGCACGAAACTGTCGCCCGCCTTCTGGGCAATCTTCTCGGCCTCGCCAAGCACCTTGGCGGTGGCGGAATCAAGATAAGTCTGCCCGGCGTCGCCCGACACTTTGGGAAATTTCGCCAGCCTGGTTTCGAGCACCTGCGCAACGCGCGCCGCGTCACCGCCCGACCGGGTGATCAGGTTGGCAGCAAGCCCCTGATCGTCGTCCAGCAGGGCCTTGAGGATATGTTCGGGGGCAAGACGCTGATGGCCTTCCCGCATGGCGATGGTTTGTGCAGCCTGTATGAACCCACGCGACCGCTCCGTGAACTTGTCCAAGTTCATCGTGTCTCTCCTTCGTTCAAGCGCCCGTTTCAGGGTCGCCGCGCCCGGCAAGGCGGCACACGGCAGGATCGGGCCTCGCTAAGAAAGATGGGCGAAGCACCTGCGCGGTTCAAGATCCGTGATCACAAAATTTGACGGGAATGGTAGGGCGATATTTACCATTTCACGATCAGACTGAGCCTGCGCCTGATGCGGAGAGTGACGCCATGCATATACGTGAAATCGCGTTCGACGGCTTTGACGGGCCAGAGCCTGAAGGGATGAAGCCGGGCACCGTCTCGCTGATCTCTGCAAATGGCCGGATCGAGATTGCTCTGCTTGCCCCGCCCCGCATCTCGCCGTGGAAGGTCGCGCTGCGCCGCCGCATCCTCGCGCAGGCGATCGAAAAGGTGATGCGCATGCCGGAATACCGCGCCGGAGACGAAGAGCTGTCTTTCGACGATGGGCTTTTGTCGACCATCCGGTCCGAACCTTGAGCCAACGGCGGATTTTCCATGCCACGAACTTCCGGCATTCCCCGCACAACGCTTGACCTCCAAGGGTCATCGCCGCAAAGGAAGCGCATCCCATCCCAGACAGGAGCGCCCGATGACCAATGCCCCCGAAGACCGCCTGATCGTTGCGCTTGACGTCGCGAACGCGCTTGAGGCGATGCAACTGGCCGACGGCATTGGCGACGCCGTGTCGTTTTACAAGATCGGCCTCGGGATGCTGACCGGCGGCGGCCTGGCGGTTGCGAACGAGCTCAAGCAGGAACACGGCAAGCGCATCTTTCTGGACATGAAGCTGTTCGACATCGCGCAGACCGTCGAAAACGCTGTGCGTGGGCTTGCCCAGTTCGATCTCGATTTCCTGACCGTGCATGGCGATCCGCATGTGGTGCGCGCCGCCAAGGAAGGCGCCGCCGGCAAGGATCTGAAGATCCTCGCCGTGACCATCCTGACCTCGCTCGACCGCGCCGATCTTGACGACAGCCTGATCTGCGCGGGCGATGTGAAAGATCTGGTGGTCGAACGCGCCGCCAAGGCGTTCGAGGCCGGGGCTGACGGGGTCATCGCCTCTCCGAACGAAGCCGCGCTGATCCGCGCGCTGCCGCAAGCCGAAGGTCGCCTGATCGTCACCCCCGGCGTGCGCCCCGCAGGCAGTGCCGGCGATGACCAGAAGCGGATCGCGACCCCGGCCAGCGCGATTGCCGCCGGGGCGGATCATATCGTCGTCGGCCGCCCGGTCTGGCGCGCGTCCTCGCCCCGCGACGCCGCGCTGGCGATTCAGGCAGAGCTGCAATCGCCGCAGGCACAGCGCCCGAACCGGGGCTGATCAGTCCTCGTTGATGTCGTGATCCCACAGCTTGACCTGGCCCTTGCGCACGCCCACCAACTGGCGCAGGGCCACCCAAGCGAGCAGCGAGACCACCGCGAAGAACAGCACCAGCCAAGGCCAGCCCACCGCGTAGCCGATCAACAACCACAGCCCGACCGCCGCCGCTCCGATGGCAAAGCCGAGAAAGATGAACCCCGGCACCACCATTTCAAGCAGCAGCAACACCGCCCCTGCGGCCATCCAGACCCACCACAGCGTCATGGGCGACCCTTCAGCATGGTGAAGGCGTTGCGAAACGCCTCTAGCGCATCCGCAGGCACAAGGATGGTCTGCCGCCCCTCGCCCTTGGCCAGCGTCGCCAGCGCCTCGACCTGTTTGAGCGCAACCTGATATTGCGCCGCTTCCAGCCCGTTGCGCGAGATCGCCTCGGCCACGACCTGCGTTGCATAGGCTTCGGCCTCCGCCGAAATGCGCCGCGCCTTGGCGACCTGTTCGGCGGCGTATAGCTCTGCATCGGCCGACAGTTCTACAGCGCGTTTCTGGCCCTCGGCCTCGGTCACCTGCGCCCGGCGGGCACGCTCGGCGTTGAGCTGCTGCAACATCGCGTCCCGCGTCGCCTGATCGAGGTTTACGTCAAGAATCTCGGCCCGGGTAACTTCGATGCCCCAGTCATCGACCTGATCTTCGACACTGGTCTTGATGGTCGAAATCAGCGCGGCGCGGTTCGATTGCACCTCGTCCAGCTCCATCTTGCCGATCTCGGCGCGAACGATCCCCGCAACCGTTGTGGCGATGGCCGCGTCGACATCGCGGATCCGATAAACCGTCTTTTCCGGCTCGAGAATGCGGTAAAAGACCGAGGTCTCGACCTGCACAAGCACGTTATCCGCGGTGATCGCATCCTGGCTTGCAGTGGGCAGCTGCCGTTCAAGGATCGACACCTTATGCGCCACCCGGTCGAGAAACGGCACGATGAAATTGATGCCCGGCCCCAGCACCGCACGCAGCCGTCCAAACCGTTCGACCACATGTTTTTCCGACTGGGAAACGATGCGAACCCCAAGGAAGACGCACAGGATCAGCAGCCCGGCCAGCAGCAACGTCACGATGGTGCCACCTGACAAAAGCTCCAGCAGAATATCGTTCGTGTTCATGATCACCTTCCTTCACGGACCGATCACAGTATGCCCGGATGTCAAGGCCCCGGACAGGCCGCGCAGGAACCTTTCCACCGGCGCGGTGTTTTGGTCACGTAACAGGCAGGAGACAGGACGATGGCAAGCAGTCATCCTCACATCGGCAATCTGGTTTACAATGCGGCAGAAGCCCGGTTCGAGGCCTTGGTGACCTTTCACACCGACGAAGGCCGCATTCGCATTCCGTCAAGCAGCGATGCCCCGCTCGACGCATCGCCCGAGCATGTGCGCAAGCAGCTCATATCTGACGCGCTTATCGGGCGGTCCGATCCAGGCCGGGTGCGCTCGCGCGTGATGCCCCGCGCGCCCGAACCATCGTTGCGCAACAGTCGTGGCCGGACTCCACTGGCAGGCGCAATCGAGTGGCTGCGCAGACTGAACGCCGCCTAACGCGACGCCAGATAGCTTTCCAGCATCTGGCGGAAATGCGGTATGGCGTCTTGTCGCGACAGGTAGGTCGCGGGGGCCATAAGCTCCCAGCCCCGCCCCTCATTGCCGAACACGACACGACTCGCGGCATCACGGGGCAGATGCGCCGCGAAAAACCAGCTTGGACCATGCTGCTGGCGCCATGCCAGCGCGCTTTCCGGCAGGGTCAGGCCAGTTTCCTCGAAGGTTTCGCGCAGGGCGCATTCCTCGGGGCGCTCTGCGCCTTCACGCCCGCCACCGGGAAAATCGAGACAGTTCGGCCAGGGAATCCCCGCCTTGTCGTCGCGGCGGATCACCAGCAGATCATCGCCAAGAAACAGCATCAGTTTGGCACCGGCATAGCTCATGTCGTGGCGAAACCTCCGTTGATCCGCTATATTCGGAAGGTAAGCATTCCATCCGGAATTTCCACCCATGCCAACGCTCTGCAGAGACTGCCTGACCTGTTTCGATCACGGCACCCGCTGCCCCGCCTGCGGGCGCCCGCGACTCGTGAGCCATGACGAGCTGTGGGATCTGTCGATTGCGCATATGGATTGCGACGCGTTTTACGCCAGCATCGAAAAACGCGACAACCCGGATCTGGCCGACAAGCCGGTGATCATCGGCGGCGGGCGGCGCGGCGTGGTTTCGACCGCCTGCTACGTGGCGCGGATCCGGGGCGTGCGCTCGGCGATGCCGATGTTCAAAGCGCTGCAACTTTGCCCCGACGCGGTGATCGTGAAGCCGCGGATGCAGCTATACGCCGAGGTCTCGCGCCAGATCCGCGCCTTCATGGAAGAGTTGACCCCCGCCATCGAGCCGCTGTCGCTGGACGAGGCGTTTCTTGACCTGAGCGGCACCGCCCGGCTGCATGGCGCGCCGCCCGCGGTGGTGCTGGCAAGGCTGGTGCGGCGGATGAAGGCCGAACTGGGCATCACCGGCTCCATCGGGCTGTCGCATAACAAGTTCCTCGCCAAGATCGCTTCGGATCTCGACAAGCCGCACGGGTTCTCGGTGATCGGCAAGGCCGAGACGCAAGCGTTTTTGCGGCCAAGGCCGGTGCGGATGATCTGGGGCGTCGGGCAGGCCACGCAAGAGGCGCTCGACCGCGCCGGTATCCGCAGTTTCGAAGACCTGCTGCGCTGGGACAGGCAGGATCTGTCGGTGCGCTTTGGCAGCATGGGCGACCGGCTCTGGCACCTTGCACGCGGCGACGACCGGCGGCGCGTGACCCGAGACGCGGCGATCAAGTCGATCTCGAACGAAACCACCTTTCACGAAGATACCGCCGATGCGGATATCCTTGATGGCCATCTTTGGCGCATGTGCGAAAAGGTCTCTGACCGCGCCAAGGCCAAGGGTCTGGCTGGCCGGGTGGTGACGCTGAAGGTGAAGCGGGCGGATTTCAAACTGATCTCGCGGCGGCATGGGCTGGGCGACGCCACGCAGATGGCGGACAGGATCTATCGCACCGCGCGCGCCATGCTGGATCAGGTCGGCCCACGCGGCCCTTACCGGCTGATCGGCGCCGGGATCTCCGAGCTGGTTCCGGCGGATCAATCGGATCGGGTCGGCGATCTGCTTGACCCGAACGCGGCGCGCCGCGCCGAAGCAGAGCGCGCGACGGATGCCATTCGCGCCCGCTTTGGCGAGGACGCCATCATCAAGGGACGCGCGTTGAGATAGCCCGGCATGAACGGTATCAGCCTGTCACCGTCAGGCTCAGGCGCCTCTGCGCAGCAATTCGTCTTCTTCGTCCTGCGCATCGTAGCCGAGCGCCTCTAGCCCTGCTTCTAGGTGATCGGCCATGTGCGGCGTGCCGATCAGGTAGTTGGCTGTCGGGGTCGAGGCTTCGGACACGGCGGTCTCGTAGGCTTCGTCCCATTCTGCGGCATCGAAGGCGTCACGCCCGATCCACATGATGGCGACCAGAGCGGCCTGCTCTTCTTCGGTCATGTTCTCGATGACGCCGCGCAGTTCTCCTTCGCCGCGCTCCAACTCGCGGGCGAGCAGGATCACATGGGCGACCTTCCTGACGCTGATCTGTTCCATGGTGCCCGTCTCCTTAGTCCGGTCAAGCAGGTTGAGCCGATGTTGCGCCCAGCGTCCTTGATCCTGCGCAAGGTTACGACACGGCAGCGCATCTGGCAAAACAACTTGATCGCCGGGTGTGAAAGATCCCGTGACGGGAACAGGCCTGTGATCGCGATCAGCGGTGCAAGACGCGCGTTGCCTCTTCGCCTTCGGAAAAATCGAACGCATCGAGCCGCCGCGCCCGGTTCCCCGCCTTTTCCGCAGATATTCGAATTTCCGCCACATCCCGCGCCGCCTGCCCGAAATGCCGGTCAAGGTTGCCGACCCGCGTGCCAAGCCGGTCGACGTCGCTGGCCAGCAGCGCCAGTTCGCGGCGAATCGCACCGGCCTGTTCGCGCATCCGGGCATCCTTGAGCACCCCGCGCAGGGTGTTGAGCACCGCCATGCAGGTCGTCGGCGAAACGATCCAGACCCGCAGGGCAAAGCCTTCGCGCACCACCTCGGGGTGGTTGGCGTGCAATTCGGCGTAGACCGCTTCGGAGGGCAGGAACATCAGGGCGCTATCGGCAGTTTCGCCTTCGACGATGTAGCGGGACGCGATGTCGCGCAGATGCTTGCGCACCGACAGGCGGAACGCCTGCGCGGCGCGGGTCTTTTGCTCCCCCATATCGGCGCGCATCAGCGCCTCATAGGCCTCGAGCGGGAATTTCGCGTCGATAACGATCGGCCCCGGAGGCTGCGGCATATGGATCAGGCAATCGGCCCGCCGCCCGTTGCCCAGCGTCGCCTGAAGCGTGAAGGCATCGGGCGGCAGCGCCTTGCCAACGATATCGTTAAGCTGGATTTCCCCGAAGGCGCCGCGCGTCTGCTTGTTCGACAGGATGTCCTGAAGGGATAGAACGTCGCCCGACAGCCGCGAGATCTTGTCCTGCGCCTTGTCGATGATCTTGAGCCGTTCCTGCAATTCGCCCAGCGAATGTGCGGTACGCCGGGCACTGCCATGCAGGCTTTCGGACATGCGGCCCTGCACCTCGGCCAGCCGCTTTTCCATCAGCTCCATCATCGCGCCCTGCGACTGCAACTGCGCCTCGGTGACGTGATGAAGCCCACCGGCAAGGCGCTCCTGCCCCTCGCCAAGCGCCTCGACCCGGCGGGCCAGCTGCATCAGCGGGCCAGACAGCCGCGCGGCGCGGTTGGCGGCGCGGATCGACAGCACCATCGCCAGCAGGATCACCGCCAGCACCGCGCCCACCAACAGGCGCGGATCGTTTAGCAAGGTGGATGCATCGCCCATCATGTGCGCCCGAACAACCGCTCGATATCGGAAAGCTTGAGTTCGACATAAGTCGGCCGCCCGTGATTGCACTGGCCGGAATGGGGCGTTGCCTCCATCTCGCGCAGCAGGGCGTTCATTTCCTCGCCGCGCATCCGGCGGCCCGAGCGGATCGAGCCATGGCAGGCCACCCGCGACAGGATCGCCTCGATCTTTTCCTGAACCAGCTGCGAGGTGCCATAGTCGGACAGCTCGTCGAGGATATCGCCCAGCAACGCCTTGGAATTGACCTCGCCAAGGATCGCCGGGGTTTCGCGCACGCAGATCGCGGTGCCGCCAAAGGGCTCGATGCTCAGACCCATACGCGCCAGATCCTCGGCCACCGCCATCAGGCGATCCAGATCGTCGGCGGAAAATTCGACGATATCGGGAATCAGCAGCGCCTGCGCCGGAACACCGCGTTCGGCCATCTGAGTTTTCAGTTTCTCGTAGACCAGACGTTCATGCGCGGCGTGCTGATCGACGATGACGATACCGTCTTCAGTCTGTGCGATGATGTAATTCTCATGTACCTGCCCGCGGGCGGCGCCAAGCGGCAACGCCTCGGGGGTCTGATCCGGCTGTGGCTGGGTTTCTTCGACGCGGCCCGAGTAATCATGCGAGAATTCGGCAAAGCCCGCATCCGGCATCGGCGCCTGCGCGCGGTAGGCGCTGCTCAGCGCGCCCTGCGAAGGGCGGTCCATCTGATAGACGCGCGGCGCTTGTGGTTCGGGCCGCATCGCGCCCAGCGTTGCGCCCGCGACGGTGGTCGAGGCGCGGTGCCCGGCCTCGGCCAGCGCATGGCGCAGGCCCGAAACGATCAGCCCGCGCACCACGCCCGGCTCGCGAAAGCGCACCTCGGATTTGGCGGGGTGGACGTTGACGTCGACCAGATGCGGGTCGCAATCAACAAACAGCGCCACCGCCGGATGCCGCTCACGGCTGAGAAAATCCGCATAAGCCCCGCGCAACGCACCGTAGAGCAGCTTGTCCTGCACGGGCCGACCATTGACGAACAGATGCTGCGCCACCGAAGAGCCGCGCGAATAGGTCGGCAGCGCCGCAAGGCCGGTCAGGTGAAAGCCGTCGCGCTCGGCGTCGATGCTCAGCGCATTGTCGGTGAATTCGGCCCCCATGACCTGCGTCATCCGGGCGCGCAACGCGTCGAACAGATCGCCCGAGCAGGGGTCGGCGCGGAACGTCACCCGGTCCTTGCCCTCGGACACATCGCGCAGGGTGAAGCCAACCGACGGTTCGGCCATGGCAAGCCGGCGGATGACCTCGGAAATCGCCTGCATCTCGGCCCGGTCGCTGCGCAGGAACTTCAGCCGCGCCGGGGTGGCGTAGAACAGATCGCGCAGCGTCACCACGGTGCCACCATTCAGCGCGCAGGGCCGGATGCCCCCCGGCTTGCCGCCGGCGATGGCGATCTCGGCCCCCTCGGAGCCTTGGGCGCGGCTCTGGATGGTCAACCGCCCGACAGCGCCCAGCGAGGGCAGCGCCTCGCCCCGGAAACCAAAGCTGTGAATGTCGAGCAGGTCGCTGCCGTCGATCTTCGACGTGGCGTGGCGCGACAGGGCCAGCGGCAGGTCGTCAGCGGTCATGCCGCAGCCGTCATCGGTGACGCGGATCAGGGTCTTGCCGCCATCGGCGATCTCAATCGCAACGCGCCGTGCCCCGGCGTCGACGGCGTTTTCGACCAGCTCCTTGACCGCAGACGCAGGCCGTTCAACCACCTCGCCAGCCGCGATACGGTTGATCGCGGCCTCGTCAAGCTGTCGGATGGTTGGCCGGATATTGGGGGCATGGGTGTTCATCCCACAACACCTAGCAGGCTATCGGCGATTCTGGAACGGGGCGCGAACAAGGTTTGTCGAACTGTTCCACGTGGAACCAAAGTCTAGATTGCGACGTTATGAAAACAATCGCAAAGCTAAGACGCATCGTCAGCAACATCGTTTCGCGCCGCATCGTGGCGCATGGAGGACCATCAAATGCCCGTCACCCGTATCGCCTATGAAACCATCGTCTCGCTTTATGGCGAAGCCTTTGCCAAGCTCTGGTTCCGCCCGGTATCGGCTGTGTTCAAGGCCTGATCAACTGCCCGCCGCTTCGAACCAGCGGCGGATCGCTTCGCGCTCGCCGTCTTCCATGAACGACAGATTGGCGGGCGGCATGGCGCGGCTTAGCCCGGCCTGAAGGTAGATCGCCTTGGCATTCTGCGCGATGCCTCTGGCAGAATCGAGATGCACGCCCTTGGGGGCCCAGTGGAGCCCCTCATAGCCCGGCTCGGCGCTGTGACACATCGAACAGCGGCCCAGCACAATGTCCTGAACTTCGGCGAACCCCTCGGCCTGAGCGTATTTCGCGCTTGGGCCGGTGGCCTCGGCGTCCATGTCGGCCTCGCCCGGCAGGTTCGCGGTCGACAGCCACATGATTGCAAGGAACAGCAGCGCGGTCACCAGCCATGTCCAGTGCGGCGAGCCTTTGCGGGCGTGAACGCTGTTGAAATAGTGGCGAATGCTGACCCCCATCAGGAAGACGAGGCTGGCGATGAGCCAGTTATACTCGCTGGCAAAGGCCAGCGGGTAATGGTTCGACAGCATCAGGAACAGCACCGGCAGCGTCAGGTAGTTGTTGTGGGTGCTGCGCTGCTTGGCGATCTTGCCGTATTTGGCATCCGGGATGCGCCCTGCCTTGAGATCGGCCACCACGATGCGCTGGTTCGGCATGATGATGAAAAATACGTTGGCGGTCATGATGCTGGCGGTGAAGGCACCAAGATGCAGCAGCGCCGCCCGTCCGCTGAACACCTGCGTATAGCCCCATGCCATGACCACAAGCACCCCGAACAGGAACAGCATCAGGCGGGTGTTGTCTTCGCCGAACTTCGACTTGCAGAGCCAGTCATAGCTGAGCCAGCCAATGCTGAGCGACAGCAAGGAGATCAGGATCGCGCCCCAGATCGGGATATCCAGCACCTCTGGATCAACGAGATAGAACTCGGCCCCAAGGTAATAGACCAGCACCAGCATCGCGAAGCCCGACAACCATGTGGCGTAGCTTTCCCATTTGAACCAGACCAGATCGCCCGGCATTTGCGACGGTGCGATCAGGTATTTCTGGATATGATAGAAGCCGCCGCCATGGACCTGCCATTCCTCGCCATCAGCCCCCGAGGCAAGGTTGCGGTCGCGGTGCAGCCCCAGATCGAGCGCGATGAAATAGAACGACGAACCGATCCACGCGATCCCGGTGATGACATGCACCCACCTGACCGCAAATTCGACCCATGCTTCCATGGCGATGAAATTGATCAATGTCCCGACTCCGCTTTGCTGGCCCGTACCGGGCTCTTGTGGATACCAAAGCCGAAGTTGTCGGCGGCTGCATCCTCAAACTGCGCCCGGGTAGCCTGAAGACGCCAATTTTCCGGGCAATCGCCGCCGGGATAACCATCGCCTCAATGCAACCATGAGTTGGAGGTCAGGTCTTGACCGGGCGCGAAGACAACTCACATCTCGGACAACAGCATTGCAGCGAGGAGACGCGAGATGAAGACCGAAGAGATTGGCCAGAGCATCCTTGAGACCTGGACCGTGGATGAGGTGGCCGAGGCATTCTCGAAGAATGAAATCGTGCTGATCGATGTGCGCACCCCGCAGGAATACATGTTCGAGCATATCGAGGGCGCGCTGCTGATGCCGCTGGCATTCTTCAACGCGGAGAAACTGCCGGGCCAGTCGGAAAAGCGCATCGTGTTTCACTGCGGCTCTGGCGCGCGCTCGGAAAAGGTCGCGCGGGCCTGCATCGATGCGGGGATTGCCCGAGTGTCGCATATGGAGGGCGGTTTCGGCGCATGGAAAGGCGCAAAGAAGCCCTATATCGGCACCAATATGGCGACCGGCGCGCCTCAGCCGGTCAGCTGATCGCGGCTTGCGCCGCCTGTCAGACCGGCCTTGACGCATCAGACACGGGGCGCCCCGACCGGGCGCCCCGTGTTGTTTCAGTTGCGCGGCGCGGCGACCATCAGGCCTTCGGCCTTCAGCCGCGCATGGCATTCATCCAGCGATGTCCATGCGCGTTCGATCAGCGTGTCGATCTCGTCTTTCGACAGAATCAGCGGCGGCGAGATGATCATGCGATCGCCCACGTGGCGCATCACCAGATTGTTGGCAAAGCAGCGTTCGCGGCAGATGTAACCGACGGTTCCGGCCTCAGAGGCAAAAGCCGCGCGAGCAGCAGCATCGGGTGTCAGCGCGATGGATCCCATGAAGCCCTCGATCTTCGCCTCGCCCACCAGCGGGTGATCGGCCAGCGCCTCCCATTTCTGCTTGAGATAGGGGCCGGTCTCGGTCGCGACCCGCTCGACGATGCCTTCCTCGTCAAGGATGCGCAGGTTGTCCAGCGCCACGGCGCAGGCCACGGGGTGACCGGAATAGGTGTAGCCATGGTTGAATTCGGTGTTCGAGATCACCTCGGCCACCTCATCCGACAGCAGCGAGCCGCCAATGGGCTGATAGCCCGACGACAGGCCCTTGGCGATGGTCATGATGTCGGGCGTGATGCCCATGGTTTGCGAGCCGAACCATGCCCCGGTGCGGCCAAAGCCGCAGATGACCTCATCGGCGATCAGCAGGATGCCGTATTTCTTCACGATGCGCTGGATTTCCGGCCAGTAGGTCTCGGGCGGGATGATCACGCCGCCAGCACCCTGAATCGGCTCGGCGATGAAGGCGGCAACCTTGTCGGGGCCGATGTCCTCGATGGCTTTCTCAAGCTGGCGGGCGCGCTCCAGACCAAACTCTTCGGGGGACATGTCGCCGCCCTCGGCCCACCAGTTGGGCTGGTCGATGTGATGGATGCCGGGCACGACACCGCCCTGCGCGTGCATCCCCTTCATGCCGCCCAGCGACATCGAGCCCAGCGAAGACCCATGATAGCCGTTCCAGCGCGAGATGATGGTCTGGCGTTCCGGCTGGCCCTTTTCGGCCCAGTAGGTGCGCACGAGGCGGATATTGGTGTCATTGGCCTCGGACCCGGACGAGGCATAGAACACATGGTTCAGATCGCCCGGCGCCAGTTCGGCCAGCCGCGCGCTCAGTTGGATGGCGGGCACGTGGGTGGTCTGGAAGAAGGTGTTGTAATACGGCAGTTCCTGCATCTGGCGCGCGGCGGCGTCGGCCAGTTCCTTGCGCCCGTAGCCGATGTTCACGCACCACAGCCCGGCCATGGCATCCAGAACGCGCTCGCCCTCGCTGTCGGTCAGCCATGCGCCCGAGGCACGGGTGATCACCCGCGCGCCCTTTTTCGCAAGGTCGGCGCCAGTGGTGAACGGGTGCATGTGGTGGGCCGCGTCCAGCGCCTGAAGCTCGGCGGTGGGGGTATTGGTCGAAATCAGGCTCATGGCCGCGTCTCCTGTGGATGTCGGGGAGTTGGCACCAAGAATATGATCAAATTCAGCACTGTCAATCCGGCGCGCGTCGAATCAGGCCAGCCCTTCGGTGATCTGGGTCATACCCTGCTGAACATCCGCGCGCATTGCCTGCGCCGCCGCCTCGGGATCGCGCGCATCAAGCGCCGCAAGGATGGCCTTGTGCTGATCGGGCAGATTGCGCGTGCCGAACTGGCCGCAGACCACGCGCAGCGATGGGCCAAAGCGCAGCCACAGCCCTTCGACAAGATCGGTCAGGATGGGGGCGCTGGCGATGGCGTTCATCTCGGCGTGGAACTGATGATTCTCGACAAGGTAGCCACGCACGTCGCCGCGTGCGATCGCAGCATCAAGCCGGGCATCGGTCGCGCTCAGCCGCGCCACCCCGTCGGCATCGCAACGCTGCGCCGCACGACGGGCAAGTTGCGGTTCCAGCGCGATCCTTGCAAGGGTCAGCTCTTCGATGGCGCTGGCATCAAGCACCGGAACGATGATCCGCCGGTTGCCCTGAAATTCCAGCGCGCCCGCCGCCGTCAGCCGCCGCAAGGCCTCGCGCACCGGGGTCATGCCGACCTGCATATGTTCGACCAGCCCCTGAATGGTCACCGGCTGCCCCGGCTCCAGCTCTCCGAACAGGATCATGTCGCGCAATCGCCGATAGACCAGTTCATGCGCTGGAAGCCCGGATGTATCTGCCTGCAAATTCATCTCCTGCCTCCTGATTAACCAATTGCCCATCGCGCCATCTTGCGCGTCATTCCGCACCGTGGAAACATCTCTCATGTTGCCACAGGGCGCAACATTTGATCAAATCCAACGGGCGCGGGGCGCCAAGACCCCAAAGTCTGACACGGACGCTACGTCCAACGGGAGCACATCATGACGAACCCCCTTCTGAGTTTCACCGCAAGCCTCGCCCTGATCGCCGGTATGGCGCAGGCCGACGAGGTGCGCGTGTACAACTGGTCCGATTATATCGACGAATCGCTGCTGGCCAAGTTCACCGAAGAAACCGGCATCGAGCTGATCTACGACGTGTTCGACAGCAACGAGGTGCTCGAGACAAAGATGCTTGCAGGCGGGTCCGGCTATGACGTGGTGGTCCCGACCGGCACCTTCCTTCAGCGCCAGATCACGGCGGGATCGTTCCAGAAGCTCGACAAGAGCAAGCTGCCGAACATCGACAACATGTGGGACGTGATTGCCGAGCGGACGTCGAAATACGACCCCGGCAACGAATACGCCATCAACTACATGTGGGGCACCACCGGGCTGGGCGTGAACATCCCCAAGGTCAAGGAGATCCTTGGCGATGACGCACCTGTCACCTCGTGGGATCTGGTGTTCAAGCCCGAGAACATGGAAAAGCTGGCGGCCTGCGGCGTGATGTTCCTTGATGCGCCGTCGGAAATGATCCCGGCCGCGCTGAACTATATCGGCGAAGACCCCGACAGCCACGATCCCGACGTGATCGCCAAGGCCGAAGACGTGTTCATGCCGATCCGCCCCTACATCCAGAAATTCAACAGCTCGGAATACATCAACGCGCTGGCGAACGGCGAAATCTGCGTTGCGGTGGGCTGGTCGGGCGACATCCTTCAGGCCCGCGACCGTGCCGCCGAGGCCGACAATGGCGTCGAGATCGCCTATTACGCCCCCGACGAGGGTGCGCAGATGTGGTTCGATGAAATGGCGATTCCGGTCGATGCGCCGAACCCGGATGCGGCGCATGTGTTCCTGAACTTCATCATGGATGCGCAGAACATGGCGGCGGCGTCGAACTACGTCTATTACGCAAACGGCAACCTCGCGAGCCAGGAATTCCTGTCCGAGGATGTGATCGGCGATCCGGCGATCTACCCGACGCCCGAGGCGATGGACAACACCTACACCACCACGCCCTACGAGCCCAAGGTGCAGCGCACCGTCACCCGGCTGTGGACCAAGATCAAGTCCGGCACCTGAGACCCATATGGCCCGCGCCCGACCGGCGCGGGCCTTTCCCTGACTGACAGGAAGACCCCACGCATGGCCGAGACCGTCTTCGCCCCTTGGGCGGATCCAGCGCAGAAGCCGCTGATCGAATTCTGCAACGTGACCAAACGCTTTGGAGACTTCACCGCGATCCATGATTTGTCGCTGAAGATCTACGAAAAGGAATTCTTCGCGCTTCTCGGGCCGTCTGGCTGCGGCAAGACCACGATGATGCGGATGCTTGGCGGGTTCGATTCGGTGACCGAGGGCAGCATCCTGCTGGGCGGGCACGACATCAGCGCCGTGCCGCCCAACAAGCGCCCCGTGAACATGATGTTCCAGAGCTATGCGCTGTTTCCCCACCTGTCGATCTGGGAGAACATCGCCTTTGGCCTGAAACGCGAGGGCCGCGACAAGGCGTTCATCGACGCACGGGTCGACGAGATGCTGCGCCTCACCCGGCTGGAACGCTTTGCCAAGCGCAAACCTCACCAGATTTCCGGCGGACAGCGCCAACGGGTGGCGCTGGCGCGCTCGCTCGCCAAGGCGCCCAAGCTGCTGCTGCTCGACGAACCGCTCGGCGCGCTTGACCGCAAGCTGCGCGAAGAGACGCAGTTCGAATTGATGGATATTCAGGAAAAGACCGGCACCACCTTCGTGATCGTGACCCACGATCAGGAAGAGGCGATGACCGTCGCCTCGCGCATCGCCGTGATGGACGAGGGCCGCCTTGTGCAGGTCGACACCCCCGATCAGATCTACGAGGCGCCCAATTCGGTCTATGTCGCGGATTTCATCGGTGACGTGAACCTGTTTCCCGGCACGGCGACAGAGCGCCCTGTGGCGCCGCCCCCCGCCCCCACCGTCGCGCCTGAGGCCGAGGAATCCGCGCCCATCGCCGACGCTGCCCTGCATGATTCCGCCGAGGCCAACACCGCCACGCAGCGCCGCCTGCCCGCGCCGGATCGCAAGGGCGAGTGGCTGTACGAAAAAATCTTCCGCCGTTTCATGGGCTACCGCGAGACCGCCCCGCGCCGCCTGCCCCCGCCCAGCCCCGCCGAAATCGCCGCCGCCCGCGCGCCCGTCACCCCTGCGCCGGCGCCCGCCCCCGTGGCCGAGCCAATCAGGCCCGGCGGCATCCTGATCGACTGGGCCGAAGGCCAGCCGCCGATCATCGCCGCCAATGGCGACACCGCGATGGCCGGCAACGGCGTCACCTTTTCGATCCGGCCCGAAAAGGTCACCATCGACGCCGAAAAACCGGACCGCCCCAACATCTACAAGGGCAAGGTCATCGACATCGCCTATCTTGGCAACATCTCGACCTTCCATGTCGAACTGGCGAACGGCACCATGGTCAAGGCCCAGATGGTCAACGCCCGCCGCCTTGCCAACCGCCATATCACCTGGAACGACGAGGTCTGGATCGGGTTCACCGAGACCGCCGGCGTCGTGCTGAAGGGCTGAGAGATGCGCAAGGCCGTCCTGATCGCGCTTCCCTACCTGTGGCTCACCGCGCTGTTTCTTGTGCCGTTCCTGATCGTGCTCAAGATCTCGCTGTCGGATATCGCGCTGGCCCGCCCGCCGTATATGCCGCAGTTCGATCCCGCGGCGGGGTGGCAGGGGTTCCTGACCTTCCTCTCGGAGCTCGATTTCGAGAATTTCGCCTTTCTTGCCACCGATGATCTGTACTGGAAAAGCTATCTCAGCTCGCTGCAGATCGCCGGGCTGTCGACGCTGATCACCTTGGGCGTGGGCTATCCGATCGCCTATGCCATGGCGCGCGCCGATCAGGCATGGCGCCCGACGCTGCTGATGCTGGTGATCCTGCCGTTCTGGACGTCGTTCCTGATCCGGGTCTATTCGTGGATGGGCATCCTGTCGAACGAAGGCACGCTGAACACCGTGCTGCTGTGGCTTGGCGTCATCGACACGCCGCTTCAGATCATGAACACGCCGACGGCGGTCTATATCGGCATTGTCTACACCTACCTGCCCTTCATGGTGCTGCCGATCTATTCGGCGCTGGAAAAGCTGGATGACTCGCTGCTCGAGGCCGCCGAAGACCTTGGCTGCTCGCAACTGTCCGCATTCTGGCTGGTGACATGGCCACTGTCGCGCAGCGGTATCATCGCGGGCTGTTTCCTTGTCTTCATCCCGGCGCTTGGCGAATTCGTCATCCCGTCGCTGCTTGGCGGCTCGGACACGCTGATGATCGGCAAGGTGTTGTGGGAGGAATTCTTCAACAACCGCGACTGGCCGGTGGCCTCGGCGGTGGCGGTGATCCTGCTGCTGATCCTGATCATCCCCATCGTGCTGTTCCAGCGCAACGAACAAAAGGCACGGGAGGCCGAAGGATGAGACGCTTCAGCTGGTTCAACGCCACATCGCTCAGCCTTGGCTTTGCGTTTCTGTACCTGCCGATGATCCTGCTGGTCATCTACAGTTTCAACGAAAGCCGCCTCGTGACCGTCTGGGCGGGGTTCTCGACCAAATGGTATGCCGAGCTGTTCCGCGATCAGGAATTCCTTGATGCGGCATGGGTGACGCTTAAAGTCGGGGTGTTCTCGTCGACGCTGGCAACGGTGCTGGGCACCATGGCGGCCTATGTGCTGGTGCGCGCCGGGCGCTTTCACGGGCGCACGTTGTTTTCGGGCATGATCTATGCGCCGCTGGTGATGCCCGAAGTCATCACCGGCCTGTCGCTGCTGCTGCTGTTCATCGGCATCGGGCTGGACCGGGGCGTGTTCACCATCGTGCTGGCGCATACCACTTTCAGCATGTGCTACGTCAGCGTGGTGGTGTCGTCGCGCCTCGCCACTTTCGACCGCGCGCTTGAAGAAGCGGCGCTCGACCTTGGATGCTCGGCGTTTTCGGCGTTCCGCCTTGTCACCCTGCCGATCATCGCGCCGGCAGTGATCTCGGGCTGGCTGCTGGCCTTCACCCTGTCGCTCGACGATCTGGTCATCGCCAGCTTTACCACGGGGCCGTCGGCCACCACCTTGCCGATCAAGATCTTCTCGGCGGTGCGCCTTGGCGTCAGCCCGCAGATCAATGCGCTGTCGACCCTGTTGATCGGCATCGTCGCCATTGGCGTCATCACCGCGTCGATCGTCACCAAGCGCGCCGCCGTGGCGCAGGCCCGCGACGAACAACAAGCCGCCCGCACGGCATGAAACGCATCTACGAGGCCCCCGCCTATGGGCCGCAAGGCGCGTGCTGGTGGGCCGACACCGTACCGCCGATGGACTGGTCCGCGCTGCAAGGCGATGCCTCGACAGGCGTCGCCATCATCGGCGGCGGCTTTACCGGGCTGTCGGCGGCGCTGCACCTTGCGCAGGATGGCGCCGAGGTCACCCTGCTCGAGGCCGAACACCCCGGCTATGGCGCGTCGGGGCGCAACGGCGGCTTTTGCTGCCTCGGCGGCGCCAAGGCATCGGCGCGGCAATTGCGCGGGCAAGTCGGCGCCGAGGGGCTGCGTGACTGGCGGCAGACGGAAAAGGCCGCCATCGACACCGCCGCCCGGCTTATTGCGGAAAACGACATCGACGTAGACCGCCATTCCCAAGGCGAAACCCTGATCGCCCATAGCCCGCGCGCCTTTGCCAAGCTGCGCGCCGAAGCTCCCCGGATCGAGCAGGATTACGGCGTACGCCCCCGCCTGATCGAGATGGAGGACATGGCCTCCGAAGGAATGGGCGGGCCGTTCTTCGGTGCCCTGCACACGCCGCTGGGCTTTGCGCTGAACCCGCGCAAATATCACGCCGGGCTGGCCCGCGCCGCGCAGGCCGCCGGCGCGACGTTGCATGGGCATAGCCCGGTTACGGCGCTGCGCCGAAACGGCAAATGGCAGCTGACCACACCGCAGGGCACGCTAACCGCCGACCGGGTGATCCTTGCCACCAACGGCTATTCCTCCGAAGATCTGCCGGACTGGCTGCGCGCCCGCTACCTTCCGGTGCAATCAAGCGTCATCGTCACCGAACCGATTTCCGACAGGCTGCAAGCGGCGCAGGGCTGGACCTCGGCGCAAATGTCCTATGACAGCCGTGTGCTGCTGCATTACTTCCGCCTGATGCCGGATGGGCGATTCCTGTTCGGCATGCGGGGCGGGTTGACCGCAACGCCGCGCGCATCGGGGCGCATCTCTCAACGTATCCGAAGCGATTTCGTCGCGATGTTCCCGCAATGGCGCGATGTCGCGATCAGCCATGAATGGTCGGGGCTGGTCTGCCTCATGGCGAATCTCACCCCCTTTGTCGGAGAGATTCCCGATCATCCCGGCCTGTATGCCGGGATTGGCTTTCACGGGAACGGGGTCGCGATGGGCAGCCATACCGGGCTCTTGCTGGCCGACATGGTGCTGGGCCATCGCCCACGGGCGCAGCTTCCGTCTGCCATGTCATTGATTCCCGGAAAGTTTCCGCTTGGGAAATACCGTCGAAGCCTGTTGATGCCAGCGTATCTGGCAGCCAGCCTGCTCGACCTGTGACATCAACGCTGCAGTGCAGCGAAAAATGTTCTGGACATTTTGACGCAGCCGGTGTGATCTCTGGCTTACAAGATCACGAATGGTCCGCCACACGGGGTACGATAGCTACCCGCAACGCGTCGACCTGAGACGGATGACACCTGGGGAGGAGGTCATTCTGTCGCGATCCGGTCGCCTCGTTTGAGGAGGCGAGGCGACCGGGGCATCGCTTGTGATGCTTGCATCTGGCCATGCCCGATACAGCCTGAAATCGCTCATCCGGCCCATTCGACAGATCGGCTGCCCGGCGCGGGCGATGTCTTTCAAACAGGCGGACGGTCACCCAGATTCGCCCAAGTCAAAGTTCTGACGAACATCAGACCTGATGGGCAATTCAGACATATAGAAGGAAGGGTCGCGGCGACCCTCAGGGAGGAGGAGAGAGGATCGCCGCTGATTTCCGGGGTTCAGGGAGGAGGAGAGAACCCCAGGAAACTGTCTGACGCGATGTCCGCGTCGTTAAAACCATTTAGACAGGCTTCTCGGCCGGAGCAATACATTGTGGCGCAAAGCCGACCTGTGGTCACCGCATGTCGCCCATAGTTTCATCGCGCCGCACACACAAACGGCAGTTTACGTACAAATCCTGCCGCTGCTTGCTCCTTTGTTCGGCAAGCGCCATCTCAACCGGTGCAAGGATCTGTCCTCGCCCCGCCACTCGACGGCCCTGAGAAGCACCGAACGCCCACAAGCCCCCGCAACCCAGATTCCCCGAAGAGCGGGCCGAACCGTCGCTGAGGTTTTCCATGAAAACCGGCCCTCCCGCTAAGCTGGCCGCCAAGGATGACGAGGAAGAACGGCGTGGCTGGTACACGAAAGAATTAGGGCGGCGAGTTCAAGGCGAAGGTGGCGCTCAGGGGCATGTCTGGACACTTCTCCGGCAAGGTCGAGGCGAAGGCGGCCGAGAAGGAGGGCGAGATCGAGAAGCTGAACGCCAAGATCGGCCAACTGGTGGTAGAGCGGGATTTTTCAGTCCAAGCCTCGGGACGGTGAGCCTGTCCCAGAGGCGAGAGATGATCGAGCCCAGGCACCCGGTGCTGTCGATCACCCGGCAATGCGCGCTACTTGGGGTCAGCCGGTCAGCATGGTATGGCCCGGGCAAGTCCGAGATCCCGCCGAACCTGGCGCTGATAAAGCTGATCGATGCGCCGTTCATAGAGACGCCGCTCTACGCGAGCCGCCAAATGGCGAGGCACCTGCGCAACCAAGGCTATTGCGTCTGGCGTAAGCGCATCCGGCGGCTGATGGCGAGGATGGGCCTGCGCGCTATCCACCAGCGGCCGCGCACGACCGCGCCCCATCCGGAGTACCGCAAAAATCCGTATCTCATCAGGGATCTGGTCATCGACCGCCCGAACCGGGTCCTCCTCTGGGGATCATGCTGCGCATGACCCTTCCGGGCAGCGGAGCAACGTCATGATCGAACGGCTATGGCGGTCGCTGGAATAGCCGTTCGTCTACCTCCACGCGTTCGAAACCGGGCCTGCGGCCCGGGCAGGCATCGGCGAGGGGGGGGTCTTTTACAACACCAAGCGCCCGCATTCGGCAATTGGAGGCAGACCACCGATCGAGGCCCATCAGGGCCTCGGCCTCAAGGCGGCAGCATGATCACCAGGAAAGCTTAGCGGCGCCGCAAACCTGTCCGGGAAATGGTGCTACCTCAGTCGCTGCGATGGCAGGTCTTTTCTACCCCGAAATTCAGGGGCGACGGCCCCGCGCCGGCCGACATGCCGATGCTTGCGGTTGACGTGATGGCCGTCGGAGAAGAGCCTGACGTCCGCATCGGCCAGCCAGAACGGCAGATGCGGGAGCGGATCACCGACGCCGAGGCCGAGGCCGATTTCTCGGAAGCGGTGGCGATTCCCTAGCCGGCGGCAAAGCACACCGCAGACGGGCGGCTGACGCTGACCGGCTTCAGCCCGCCAGCCGGGTCAGACCCACGCCCAGCCGGGCACGACAGGCGCTGTTGGGCTCGGCGATGGGTGCAGCAGCCCCCCGTGCCGAGGCGCGGCAAGAACCGAGGCTTCGCCCGAATCGGACAAGGCGCGGTTACAGGATCTGATGCGGTGAAATGGCCATGCTGGTCCACGCTGCGGCGCAGCCTGCGCATGGCATCTGATCAGAAAGGAGAAACGTGTGGCAGCCCGTAGGGGAATCGAACCCCTCTTTCCAGGTTGAAAACCTGGCGTCCTAACCGATAGACGAACGGGCCATCACATAGGCCCGAAGGCCCGGTACAAAGAAGGAATGGCAGCCCGTAGGGGAATCGAACCCCTCTTTCCAGGTTGAAAACCTGGCGTCCTAACCGATAGACGAACGGGCCGTACCTTCTTGGTGAAAGGGCTTCTAAGCAAAGCCTCCCTTGCTTGCAAGCCCTAAATCAACAAAGCTTGCGCCTTGTTGCCTTTTCCAAAGCACGACAGACGGGCGCGATTGTTTCATGGAAAACAGGGCGTTGTGAACTCACGCCTCGGCGGCGTCCTCAAGCCGCAACTGCACGCTGCGCCGACCGTTCCATTCATTGATCTCGATCCGGCCCGCAACGTGGAATCGCTTGCCCTTGTGATCGCTCAGCGCCGCGCCCAGCGGGCCGTCGAAGGCGCCAAAGGCGATGGCGTCGATCCGCGCCCCAAGCCCGTCATCAAAGCTGACCTTGAGATGCCCCGCGCCGACCTGCTTTGCAAAACCGACCCGCATTTCGGGAAAGGCAAAGCGCGGCGCGGGCGCGCCTGCACCAAAGGGGCCGGCCTTTTCGATGCCCTCGCACAGATCGACGCTGGCCGCGCCGGGCATCAACGTACCGTCAAGCGACAGATCCGCCGCGCCGCCAAGCCCCGCGCCCTGCTTTGCAAGCAACTCTGTCAGCCGCTCCATCGCCGCCTCCAGCTTGTCCCGCGCCACGGTCAGGCCCGCCGCCATCTTGTGGCCGCCCCCCTTGATCAGCAGCCCCTCGGCGGCCAGCTTCTGGATCGAGGCGCCAAGATCGACGCCAGACACAGAGCGCCCCGAACCCTTGCCCTCGTCACCATCCATGCCGATGACGATGGCGGGCCGGTTGGTGCGCTCTTTGAGCCGCGATGCCACGATGCCGACCACGCCCGGGTGCCAGCCTTCGCCCGCCGCCCAGACCAGCGGCGCGTCAAAGCCGCGCTCTTCGGCCTGCGCCAGCGCGGCAGCGCGCACCGCCTCTTCGACCTCGCGTCGCTCGCCGTTGAGCTGGTCAAGCTTGTCGGCCAGAGATTTCGCCTCGTGCGGATCGCGGCAGGCCAGCAGCCGCGCGCCAAGATCGGCGCGCCCGATGCGCCCACCGGCGTTGATGCGCGGCCCCAGCACAAAGCCAAGATGATAGGAGGTCGGCGCAGTATCGACCCGCGCCACATCGGACAGCGCCACAAGGCCGGGGCGCGAACGCCCGGCCATGACATTCAGCCCTTGTCGCACCAGCGCCCGGTTCACGCCCCTGAGCGGCGCAACATCCGCCACCGTCGCCAGCGCCACAAGGTCGAGCATCGCCATCAGGTCCGGCCCTCCCTTGCCCGCCGCACGCAGCTGGCGGCCTGCGTCGACCAGCGCCAGAAACACCACGGCAGCAGCGCACAGATGCGCCAGCGCCCCGTCTTCGTCCTGCCGGTTGGGGTTCACCACGGCGACGCACTCGGGCAGGGTTTCGCCCGCAAGGTGGTGATCCAGCACGATGACATCCGCCGCAGCCGCCGCTGCGATCGGCCCATGTGACAGCGTACCGCAATCGACGCAAACGATCAGATCATGCGCCGCTGCCAGTTGCGCCATGGCGGGTTCGTTCGGGCCGTAGCCTTCGTCGATGCGGTCTGGGACATAGAGCGTCGGCTCCAGCCCCATCTGGCCGAACCAGTCGATCAGCAGCGCCGCCGAGGTGCCGCCATCGACATCGTAATCGGCAAAGATCGCCACCCGCTCGCGCCGCGTCACCGCCGCCACCAGCCGGCTCGAGGCGGCCTCCATGTCGCGCAGCGTGCGCGGATCGGGCAGCAGGTCCCGCAGTTTCGGATCGAGATAACCCGCCACCTCTTCGAGTGGCACGCCCAGCCGCGCCAGTACCCCGCACAGCGCGCGCGGCTGGCCGGTCTGCTGCACCATCGCCTCGGCGAGGCGTTCGTGTTCGACGCCCGGCCCAACCCAGCGCCGCCCGGTCAGCGAGCAATCAACCCCGAGATACGCCATATCCGTCTCCTACCAGTCAGAGCCTGCGCGATAACGCAAAAAGGCGGGGAACGGAACGCCGCCCCCCGCCTTTGATCTTGTCGCGATCCCGGCCCGCTTATTCGAACGGGTTGCGGTAGATCACCCGGCGCACCGAGCCGGTCTTGGACCGCATCAGGATGGTTTCGGTGGTGATCCAGCCCGGGGTGCGCTTGATCCCCGACAGGATCGAGCCGTCGGTCACGCCGGTCGCGGCAAAGATCACATCCGCGGTGACCAGCTCGTCACGGGTATAGATCTTGTCGAGATCGGTGATCCCGGCCTTGGCGGCACGGCCACGCTCGTCATCGTTGCGGAACAGCAGCTTGCCGTACATCTGCCCGCCCATGCATTTCAGGGCGGCGGCCGCAAGCACACCCTCGGGCGCACCGCCCGATCCCATGTACATGTCGATACCGGTGATCTCGGCCTCGGCGCAATGCATCACGCCGGCAACATCGCCATCGGTGATCAGACGGATCGCGGCGCCGGTGCTGCGCACTTCGGCGATCATCTCGTCGTGACGCTCGCGCTCAAGGATGCACACGGTGATATCGGTGTTCTTGACGCCCTTGGCCTTGGCCAGCGCCGCGACTCGCTCGGACGGGCTCATGTCAAGCGTGACGACGTCGGTCGGCAGGCCCGGCCCGACGGCGAGCTTGTCCATATACACATCCGGCGCGTGCAGCATCGAGCCGCGCGGCCCCATGGCGATCACGGTCAGCGCGTTGGGCATGTCCTTGGCGGTCAGCGTCGTGCCTTCGAGCGGGTCCAGCGCGATATCCACGCCCGGGCCAGTGCCGGTGCCAACCTCTTCGCCGATGTACAGCATCGGGGCTTCGTCGCGCTCACCCTCGCCGATCACCACCACGCCTTTGATGTCCAGCTTGTTGAGCTGCTCGCGCATGGCGTTCACGGCCGCCTGATCGGCGGCCTTCTCGTCGCCGTGGCCGATCAGTTTGGCCGAGGCGATGGCGGCCTGTTCGGCCACCCGCGCAAGGCCGAGTGAAAGCATACGGTCATTGAAATCCTTGGGGATCGACATGGGGTCTTCCTCTGAAACACTGTCGCAAGGGGTGTAGCGCGTGGCCGCGCGAAAGCACAAGGCCGGTCGCGCTAACGACCGGCCCCGGAACGGCGACATGCGCCTTGAGAAGCATCGGGGTAAAAACCGCGGCAGGGTGCCGGTTCAGACCGCCTCGATGCGCAGTGCCACCGGGGCGTCGCGCACCACGCCGGTCGCCGGAATCGCCTCGAGCGCCTGATCGAGCGCGGCGCGGGTGGTCTTGTGGGTGACGATCAGCACCGGGGCGGCGTTGTCGATATGGTCATACTGGCGCATCCGATGGATCGACACGCCCGCATCGCCGAGCGCCGCCGCCACCTTGGCCAGAGCGCCCGGCTTGTCGGCCAGATCCATGCGCAGATAATACGGGGCCGGGGTCGCCGCCTGCGCGGGCGTCGCCGCGATCAGCGTCGAGGCGGGCA
Organism: Salipiger sp. 1_MG-2023; assembly: GCF_030547555.1. Taxonomy (NCBI): domain Bacteria; kingdom Pseudomonadati; phylum Pseudomonadota; class Alphaproteobacteria; order Rhodobacterales; family Roseobacteraceae; genus Salipiger; species Salipiger sp. 1_MG-2023. The sequence continues at coordinate 37,009 of NZ_JAUOQN010000021.1, forward strand.
CGCCAAAGGTCGTCACCCGTGTGCCGCGCGCGATGTCCATGATGTCGCCCATCACCGCGCTGGCGGTGGGGCCTTCGCCCGCGCCCGCGCCGCGCATGACGATCTGGCCCACCTGATCGCCATCGATCACCACCATATTGGTGCCGCCATCCAGCTGTCCCAGCGGCGAGGTCGCGGGCACAAGGCAGGGTGACATCGACTGTTCGAGCCCGCGCCCGGTCAGGCGACACACGCCCAGCAGCTTGATCTTGTAGCCCATATCCGAGGCCTGCCGAATGTCGTCGATGCTGACGCGACCGATGCCTTCGAGTTCGACAGAGCTGAACGCCACCTGCGTGCCGAACGCGATCGACGCCAGCAGCGCCAGCTTGTGCCCGGCGTCGATGCCGCCGACGTCAAGCTGCGGATCGGCTTCGAGATACCCCAGCGCATCGGCCTCGGCAAAGGCGGCGGCATAGGTTAGCCCGCCCGATTCCATCCGCGTCAGGATATAGTTGCAGGTGCCGTTCATCACCCCCATGACGCGGGTGATGTCATTGCCCGCAAGGCTTTCGGTCAGCGCCTTGATGACGGGAATACCACCCGCCACCGCCGCTTCGAAGCGCAGCACGCAGCCATTGGCCTCGGCCAGCTCGGCCAGCGCCTGACCGTGATGGGCCAGCAGCGCCTTGTTCGCGGTCACCACATCCTTGCCCGCCTTCAGCGCCGCCTCGACGGCGGCCTTGGCCGGGCCGTCAGAGCCGCCGACCAGTTCGACGAAGACATCGACATCAGGGCGGGTCGCCAGCGTGACCGGATCGTCTTCCCAGTCGTACGAGGTCAACGACACACCACGATCCTTGTCGCGGTTGCGCGCCGAGATGCCGGCGATTTCGATCCGGCGGCCAGAGCGGTCGGCCAGAAGTGCCGCCTTCTGGCGAATGATCTTGACGACGCCCGAGCCAACGGTGCCAAGGCCGGCAATCCCGATGCGAAGCGGTTCAGAGGTGGTGCCGGACATCGGGCGTTCCTTCGTGCCTTGGGCGCGGCAAAGCCGCGCGAATACGTGTTGAGTGGCGCAGGGATTAGCCGCCCAAGCGGGAAGGTGCAACGCTGCAAGGGCTATTCAGGGTAAGGCCAGGTCACCCCTTGCGCCATGCGCGAGCGCACCGGAGCGGGCACAACCGGGCCCGAAAGCCCGGCGGCGCGGGCACGCAGCGCCTCGGCGCGGCTGTCGAGCCCGACGCGCATCTGCGCATCAACCATTGGGCTCGGCCCGTCGGTCAGCTGCTCCAGTGGCAAAAGATCGGGATAAGGGGCCCAACGCGTTTCAGCCGTGCGCGCCCGATCAAGGTCGGGAAAGGCGGTGCAGCCCGCAAGGGCGACAGGGATCAGCAAGGGCAGCAGGCGCATGGGCGTTTTTCCATCGGGTCCGTCCCCCTCTTGCCGCAGGCTGGGCTTCGGAGCAAGCGCGCCGCTTGATCTGAACGAATGTTCAGTTCATTCATGTGGCATGGCGCGTACCCAAGGTTCCCATTCCGCACTCACCGGCCCCCGCATCCGCGAGGCGGCGCTCAGGCTTTTTGCCAAGCACGGCTATGCCGCCGTGTCGATGCGCCAGATCGCGGCCGAGGTCGGCGTGCAGGCCGGGGCGCTGTACAATTACACCCCCGACAAGCAGGCGCTGCTGTTTTCGCTGCTACAGGGCCATATGGACGAATTGCTGGACGCGTGGAAGGGCGAACCGCAGGGCGATGACCCGATGGCGCGGCTCGAATGTTTCGTGCGTTTCCACATCCGGTTCAACCTTCAGCGGCCCGAAGCGATCTTTATTTCCTACATGGAGCTACGCAACCTCGAGCCGGAGAATTTCACCGTCATCGAGGGGTTGCGCAAACGCTACGAGGCGGTGCTTGAAGGCATTCTGCGCGACGGCGAGGCGGCTGGCACCTTTACCGTCGCCGATCCGGCCATCGCCACCCGCGCGCTGATCGCCATGCTGACCGGGGTCAACACGTGGTACCGCGCGCAGGGACGGCTAAGCATCGACGAGATCTGCAGCATCTACTGGCAGATGGTGCGCCGCTCGGTCAGCGCGCCATGAGCTCAGCGCGTGACCTGAACCGATTCGAGATACTCGAGCAGCGCCACCAGCTTGCGCGGCGTCGGGGTCATCTTGCCGTCGCCGGTGTCGAGCGGGATCAAATCGCCTTCGAGAAGCTCGCCGAATTCCGGCATTTGCGGGCCGTCAAGGTCCGAGCGGGCGTAACCGTCGATATACGACAGCACCTTGGCGCGCGGAAAGGTATCGCCGTGGCGCAGCGAGATCAGCGTCAGATCCTTGGGCGGCTTGCTCATGGCGCGGGCCATCTCGCCGTCGCCCTTGGCCGTCTCGCCGTGGCAGACCGAACAGTAATCCATGTAAAGCGCCCGTCCGTCACGCGCCTGCGGCATTTCTTTGGGAACGCAGGCCACAAGCCCGGCCCCAGCAATGAGCCATGCGCCCACCATCACGTATTTCATGACTTCGCTCCCTCGTATCCCGGCCTTCTGTTTCGCCCGCGGGGCGAGCCGGATCAAGCCTTCATCATAAGGACCTTACATGCCTGCCTATGCCCTGACCATGCTTGCCGCCGGGATCGGCATTCCGATCCTTGCCGCGCTGAATGCCCGGCTGGGCGCATACATCGGCTCGCCCCCGGCGGCGGCGGTGATCCTGTTCTGCGTGGCGCTGTCGGCGACGACTCTGGTGCTGTTCGCATTGGACCCAAGGCCGATCGTGCGGGCGTGGGGCGCGCCGAAGCACCTGTTTCTAGCCGGGCTGTTCGTGGCGTTCTATGTGCTCAGCATCACCTTCGTGGCGCCGCATTTCGGCATTGGTCGCTCGGTGTTTTTCGTGCTGATCGGCCAGCTGATCAGCGCCGCGATCATTGATCACTTCGGCCTGATGGGCGCGATCCCGGCGCCGCTGACGCTGTCGCGGGCGGCCGGGATCGGGCTGATGGCCGCAGGAGTCTGGATGGCGATGCGCTAGAGCGGGACCAGCGCGCCGCCGTCAAGCCGCACCCGGCGATCCATGCGCGCGGCCAGTTCAAGGTTGTGGGTCGCGATCAGCGCCGACAGGCCGGTTTCGCGCACCAGCGTCATCAACGCGCCGAACACCGTGTCGGATGTGCCGGGATCGAGGTTGCCCGTCGGCTCGTCGGCCAGCAGCAGCTTTGGCCCGTTGGCCATGGCGCGGCAGAAGGCGACGCGCTGCTGCTCGCCCCCTGACAGGGCGGCGGGGCGGTGATGAGCGCGGCTTTCGACCCCGACGCTGGCAAGCAGCTGCAAGGCGCGCGTTTCGGCGGCATCCTTCGGGGTGCCGTTGGCAAGCATCGGCAGCGAGATATTCTCCAGCGCAGTGAATTCCGGCAGCAGGTGGTGGAACTGGTAGACGAACCCGATCTCCTGCCGCCGCAGGATGGTGCGGCGACGATCTGATTTACCGCCAAGCGCCTCGCCCGCGATCGACACCTCGCCCGCATCGGCGGTGTCGAGCAGCCCGGCGATATGCAGCAGCGTCGATTTGCCCGCCCCCGAGGGCGCGACAAGCCCGACCACCTCGCCCCGGGCCAGATCCAGCGAGGCGCCGCGCAGCACGGCGATCTCGTTGGGCTGGCCGGTGTTGTAGGTCTTGGTGATGCCCGACAGGCGCAGCACGGGATCATTCATAGCGCAGCGCCTCTACCGGGTTCATCCGCGCCGCGCGGCGGGCGGGAAAGATCGTGACGACGAAGGACAGGCCGAGCGACAGCGCCATGGCGCTTGCCACGTCCTGCAGCTGAAGCTTGGCGGGGAGCGAATAGATCCCACGCACCGCCGGGTCCCAGACCCCGCCCCCCGAGACATAGTTCACGAAGGAAAAGATCGGGTCTATGTAGATGGCGAACAGGCACCCCAGCGCCACGCCCATCACCGTGCCGATCACGCCGGTGAAGGCCCCGCAGATGAAGAACACCCGAAGCACCGAGCCTTCGGTCAGGCCCATGGTGCGCAAAATGCCGATGTCGCGGCCCTTGTTCTTCACCAGCATGATCAGCCCTGAAACGATGTTCATCGTGGCGATCAGCACCAGCACCGACAGGATGACGAACATCACGTTATCCTCGACCTCAAGCGCCCGCAGGAAGGCGCCGGAGGCATCCTGCCATGTCCATATGATCGCCCCCGTCCCGGCGGCCTGCTGGATATCGAGCGCGAGATCCTCGACCCTTTCGGGGTCGGATGTCATCACCTCAAGCTCGTCGGCGACGCCTTCGCGGTTGAAATACAGCTGCGCCTCGTCGAAGGGCATATAGACGCGGGTGCGGTCGATGTCATAGCGACCGGCGGTGAAGATATAGCTGACCGGATAGGTCTTGACGCGCGGGCTGACGCCAAAGGCGGTGCGCACCCCGTCGGGCGAGATCAGCTTGATCTCGTCGCCAATGCCGACGCCCAGTTCGCGGGCGACGCCCGAGCCGATGGCGATACCGGTCGCTGGGGGCACGGTGAAGGGAATGGTTTCTGCCTCTTCGCTGCTGTCGATGTCGTCTTCGATCACGTCATCGCCTTCGATGATCTCGGGCATCGAAAGTGGCGGCGCTTCGGGCGTAACGCCGAAATCGTCCAGCGTGCCGCGCCCGGTTTCGGGATCGGCGATGCGCGGGATGGCCCTGAGATCATCGGCGGCGATGCCGAACACCTCGACACCGGCGTTGCGGCTGTTGGCGGTGGCCATGACCTGCCCCTTGACCAGCGGGGCAACCCGCGTGACGCCGGGCACCTCGGCCACCCGCTCGGCGCGCTCGGTATAGTCGGGAAAGGTGCGCAGGATGCGACCGTCTTCGTCTTGCCGCTGTTGAGCGTAGACGGTGACATGTGCGTTGGCCCCAAGGATGGTGTCGACGAATTCCGCCCGGAAGCCCGAGCGCACCGCCAGCGTCGCGATCAGCGCGAACACCGCAAGGGTAATGCCGACGAGACTGATCCAGGTCATCACGCTGACCCCGCCTTCGGCACGGCGGGCACGCAGGTAGCGCCATGCGATCATCCATTCGAACGGGGCAAAGGGGGGCGGTGTGCTGGCCATTCAGGCGCGGCCTTTCCTAGATACGGCTGTTGGGGCAACAACTGGCCTGCCCGCCTTCTGCGGTCAAGGCACAGCGCCGTACAATGCCGGAGATTGGCTTGTTTCGCTATGCGCAAGACCATGGCGTTGCGCGGGGTATTCCGGCGTGGAGGGGGCGCTGCCCCCGCCCTTCGGGCCCCCCGGAGTTTATCTGGCAAGATGAAGACTGGGGCCGGAATTTCGCCCGGCATGGCATTTTTCTTGACCGCGCGCGCCGGGCAGGCATAGTCCCGCGCCATGACCGGACCCAGATTTCCCCGCCTCATCGCCGACCTTCCAGCCACGGTGCCGTTTGTCGGCCCCGAACAGCTTGAGCGCGCGCAGGGGCATGAGTTTCGTGCCCGGCTTGGCGCGAATGAAAATGTGTTCGGCCCCTCGCCGAAGGCCATCGCGGCGCTGCGCGCGGCGGATTGCGAAATCTGGAAATACGCCGACCCTAGCCATTGCGACCTGAAGGCCGAGCTGTCGGCGCGGCTGGGATGCGGCCCCGACAACATTGTCTTTGGCGAAGGCATCGACGGGCTACTGGGCTATCTGGTGCGGCTGCTGGTGGCGCCGGGCGATGCGGTGGTGACCTCGGACGGGGCATATCCCACGTTCAACTTTCACGTGAACGCCTATGGCGGGGCGCTGCACAAGGTGCCCTATGCGGGCGATTCCGAAGATATGGCGGCACTGTTCGCCCGGGCAGCAGAGGTCGATGCCAAGATCGTCTATCTTGCCAACCCCGACAATCCGATGGGCAGCTGGCACAGCGGCGCCGAGATCGAGGCTGCGCTTGCGCAGTTGCCAGCGGGCTGTGTGCTGGCGCTGGACGAGGCCTATATCGAATTCGCGCCCGAGGGGACGGCGCCGCGCATCGCGATCGACGATCCCCGGGTGATCCGGTTCCGGACCTTTTCCAAGGCCTATGGCATGGCGGGGGCGCGGGTCGGATATGCCTTTGGGGCCGAGCCGCTGATCCGTGCTTTCGACAAGATTCGCAATCATTTCGCGATGAACCGAGCCGCGCAGGCTGGCGCGCTGGCGGCGCTGTGCGACGACGACTGGCTGGGGCAAGTGCGCGACAAGGTTGCCAAGGCGCGCCTTCGGATCGCTGAGATCGCGCAACAAAACGCGCTGAGCGTGCTGCCCTCGGCGACCAATTTCGTCGCGGTGGATTGCGGCGGCGACGGGCGATTGGCGAAAGCCGTGCTGCAGGCGCTTGCGGCGCGGGGCGTGTTCGTGCGGATGCCCTTCGTGGCGCCGCAGGATCGTTGTATCCGGATCAGTGCCGGAACCCCCGAAGATCTGGATATTCTGGCGGCGGAACTGCCGGTGGCACTGGCGCAGGCCCGCGAAACCGTGCCTGTGGGCTGATCGGCGCGGAACCATAAGGATTTCGCAAGGGTTGATCCTGCATGATCGGTTGCGTCGCCGGATGTCGGCGCAGACCGGAAGGACTCATGATCAGCTCTGAGCGAGGATTCATGTCATGGACGAGCGCACACGACAGACGACCCCCGAATACACGACCTCTGCCCTGTTTTTCATCTTCATCAACATGCTGTGGATCTTTGGTGTGTTCTGGGTGAACTGGGGGCTTGAGGCCGTGGCCATTGCCGGGGTGATCGTCAACCACCTGATCACGCTGCTCGACAACCGTATCAACGGCGAGAAGGGCTGACGCCCTTCCCACAGATCCTTTGGCCGTCAGGCCTTGCCGATGACCTCGGCGGCGGCGGCGATTCCGCCCCGACCATGCGGCACGCCAAGCGCCTGCATCCCCGCTTCGATCACGCCAAGCGCGCCCAGCACCATATGGGCGTTGACGTGCCCCATATGACCGATGCGAAAGAAGCCGGTGCCCTGGGGATCGCCGGGTTCCGACATGCCAAGGCCAATGCCCAGCGTCACGCCGGCCTTCTTGTCCGTCCATTCGCGCAGCTGCGCGCCGTAGGGGGCACCGATTCGCAGCGCCGAAACCGCGTGACTGCGATGCGCGGGATCAGCGATATTCAGCGCCAGCGGCCCGTCCTTGCCCCACGCCTCGACCGCCGCCCAGACCGCCCGCGCCAGTGTCGCGTGGCGAGCCCAGACCGCGTCGAGCCCTTCGTCCTTGATCATGTCCAGCGCCACGCGCAGCCCGTAAAGATGATGCGCCGGGGCAGTGCCGCCGAAATACTGGTAGAAGAATTCCGGATCGGCGCGCGGCTTCCAGTCCCAATAGCGACTGACCCGCTTCATCGACTCGCGCTGCGCAGCGGCCTTGTCGTTGAAGAACACGAAGGACATGCCCGGCGGCACCATCAGCCCCTTTTGCGAGCCCGCCACCATGATATCCGCGCCCCACTCATCCATGCGGAACACATCGCAGGCCAGCGAGGCGATGCAATCCACCATCAACAGCGCCGGATGCCCGGCCTCGTCGATGGCGCGGCGCACCGCGGCGACATCGTTGCGAATGGCGCTTGCGGTGTCGACATGGCTCATCAGAACCGCGCGGATGGCATGGCCGGAATCGGCCTTCAGCTCCTCGAAAACGCGGGCCGGGTCGACCGGCGTCTGCCGGCCAAAGTCGATGATCTGCGTCTCGATCCCAAGCCCGGTGGCCATGTCGGCCCAGCCAAAGCCAAAGCGCCCGGTCGCGGCCACCAGCACCGTTTCACCCTCGGCAACCACGTTCGACAGCGCCGCCTCCCATGCGCCGTGACCGTTGGAGATATAGATGCAGGCGTTGCCGTCGGTCTGCGCGACATGGCGCAGATCGGGGATGATGCCGCGCACCATGTCGATCAGCTCGCCCTCGTAGATGTTCGGAGAGGCGCGGTGCATCGCGCGCAACACGGCATCGGGCATGACGGACGGGCCGGGAATGGCCAGGTAAGGGCGGCCGTAGGCTAGGGACATAGGGGGAGACTCCGCAGAACTGCCCCTTGAAATTGCGGGGCCAGCGCCAACCTATCCGTCGAGACGGTCGCGTCAATCGCCCGTTGCGCATGCCCTCATGCTTGCCACGCAGGGCCCGCCCCCTTAAACCGCCCGCAAAGGGACCGGGACCGTAACGATGCTCAAGACCCTCTGGGAAAAGATCGAAACCACCGAACGCAGGGTTCGCAGATCCTTCGGCAAGGACATTTCGAGCCCCGGTTCGCGTGCCTTGTCGCAGCTGCATTACAACCTGTTCGACCATGCATGGCTGCGCTCGGTCTGGACCAATTTCTGGCAGATCGCGCCCGGCGTGTGGCGGTCGAACCATCCGACCCACCGGCGGTTCGAGAAATACGCCGCGATGGGTATCAAGACCGTCATCACCCTGCGGGGCGAAGAGAAATATTCGCATTACCTGTTTGAAAAGGAAAGCTGCGAGGCGCTTGGCCTGACGCTGCTGCACGCCAAGCTCTGGGCGCGCACTGCGCCAAGCCGGGTGCGCATCCAGCATCTGCTGGCGACCATGCGGCAGGCCCAAAGGCCGTTCATGTTCCACTGCAAATCAGGGGCGGACCGGGCCGGGTTTGCCTCGGCGGTCTACCTGATGGTGTTCGAGAACACCCCGGTCGAGATCGCCCGCAAGCAGCTTGGCCTGAAATACATCCATCTGGAATTCACACGCACCGGCATTCAGGGTTATGTTCTGGACATGTACGCAGCCCGCAACGCCCGCTCGCCGATCAGCTTCGAAGACTGGGTCGCCACAGAATATGACGAGAAGGCCGCGCAGGCCGGGTTCGACGCCCGCCGCCCGCCCGCCGATATCGCGAAAGAGCTGGAATGAGCGACGGCACCCCGCCTGCACCGCGCGAACGGAAAAACCTCTTTCTCTGGCTTTGGTGGACCTATCTGTGGCGCTACCGGGTGCTTCTGGTCGTCGCCATGCTGTTCATGTTCATCGAAGGCTCGATGTTCGGGCTGCTCAGCTACATGATGAAGCCGATGTTCGATACGGTGTTCATCGGCGGGGACGGCTCGGCGCTGGTCTGGGTCGGCGCGATGATCTTTGGCTCTTTCCTGCTGAGGGCGCTGGCCAGCGTCGTGCAGAAGGTGGTGATGACGCAGGTTTCGGAACGCTCGGTCGGTGACATCCGCAACGATCTGATGCGCCACCTGATGACGCTCGACAGCGCCTTTCACCAGAACTTTGGCCCCGGCTATGTCATGCAGCGCATCGAAGGCGACGTCGGAGGCATCAGCAAGGTCTGGCGGATCATCATCACCGGTGCGGGGCGCGACGTGATCGCGCTGTTCTCGCTGTTCGGGGTGGCGATGACCATCGACTGGCGCTGGACGCTGGTGGCGCTGGTCGGCGCGCCGCTGCTGGTGCTGCCGTCGATTGGCCTTCAGCGCTATGTGCGCAAATTCGCGCGGCAGGCACGCGATGTCGGCGCATCGCTGTCGATGCGCCTGAACGAGGTGTTTCACGGCATCGTCCCGGTCAAGCTCAACCGGCTCGAGAGCTATCAGGCCAAGCGATACCGCGACCTGACCGATCAGCGCATCCGCACCGAGACCCGCGCCTCGATGGGGCAGGCGGCGATTCCGGGGATGATCGATTTGATGGCCGGCATCGGCTTTGTCGGTGTGCTGTTCTACGGTGGCGGGGAGATCCTGTCCGGCACCAAGACTGTCGGCGATTTCATGGCGTTCTTCACCGCCATTGCACTGGCCTTCGAACCGCTGCGACGGCTGGGATCGGTCAGCGGCAGCTGGCAGATCGCGGCGGCCTCGATCGAGCGTCTGAAAGAGCTGCTCGATATGATCCCCGAGCTGCGCGACCCGGAGCATCCGCTGCCCCCCCCGACCGGCACACCGCGAATCGAACTGCGCGACGTGCGGCTGTCTTACGGCGACTCGCCGGTGCTGCGCGGGGCGAGCTTTGTCGCCGAGGCCGGGCAGACCACGGCGCTGGTCGGTGCTTCGGGCGCGGGAAAGTCGACGGTGTTCAACCTGTTGACGCGGCTGGTCGACCCCGAAAGCGGGCTGATCGAGATCGGCGGCGTAGCGGTGTCTGATATGACGCTGGCGGATCTGCGCGGCCTGTTTTCCGTCGTCAGCCAGGAATCGCTGCTGTTCGATGAATCCCTGCGCGACAATATCCTGCTCGGGCGCAAGGGCGTGTCTGACGAGCAGATGAACAAGGTGCTGGAGGCCGCGCATGTCGCCGATTTCCTACCCCGGATCGAAGGCGGGCTTGACGCACGCGTCGGGCCGCGCGGCTCGTCGTTGTCAGGTGGCCAGCGCCAGCGTGTCTCTATCGCGCGCGCACTGCTGCGCGACACGCCGATCTTGCTGCTGGACGAGGCGACAAGCGCGCTTGATGTGCAATCCGAGGCCGTGGTGCAGGCAGCGCTCGACAAGCTGGCGCAGGGGCGCACGACTCTGGTCATCGCGCATCGGCTATCGACGGTGCGTCACGCCGACAAGATCGTGGTGATGGATCAGGGCAAGGTCGTCGAACAAGGCACGCATGATGACCTACTTGCGCAACAAGGCGCCTATGCGCGGCTTCATGCACTGCAATTCGCGGAAAGCTGATCGCCCTGCCCTCGCCAGCGCTGCGACGCGGCGGTAGAGTGCCCCCCAAATCAGAAGGGGGCGACCATGAGCGAACGCAAAATTCTGCGGATCAGCGGCCCGGAGGCTGAACATTTCCTTCAGGGGCTGGTCACAAACGATGTGACGCGGTTGAAGGACGGCATCGTTTACGCCGCGCTGCTGACGCCGCAAGGCAAGTACCGGGCCGATTTTTTCCTTGTGCCGTATGGCGACGACATCCTTGTCGATGTGGCTGAACCGCTGGCCGCCGACCTGCTGCGCGCGCTGAGCATGTACAAGCTGCGGGCCAAGGTGACGGTCGAACCGACCGACCTTGCGGTTGCGCGCGGCCCCGGTGCGGCCCCCGATGGGGCCTTCGCCGATCCGCGTGACCCGCGTCTTGGCTGGCGCGCCTATGATGGGCGGCCCTCGGAAACCGCCGACTGGGATGCGCTGCGGGTCGAGGCGCTGGTGCCGGAAAGCGGCATCGAGCTGACGCCGGACACCTTTATCCTCGAGGCCGGCTTCGAACGCCTGCATGGGGTGGATTTCCGCAAGGGTTGCTATGTCGGGCAAGAAGTGACCGCCCGGATGAAGCACAAGGCCGAGCTGCGCAAAGGCCTCGCGCCGGTTGTCGTCGATGGCACGGCCCCGGTCGGCACCGAAATCCTGTCGGGCGAAAAGCCTGCGGGCGTGCTGTACACCCAGTCGGGCGGGCGCGGCATCGCCTATCTGCGGTTCGATCGCGCCGTCGGCACGCTTACCGCCGCAGACGCGCGGCTGCGGTACGAGCCATGACCGTGCAGGGACTGTCGCGGATCTTTGGGAAGGATGTGGTTGCGACGCACGCGTTGCACGGGGGTGATCTGTCTGAAGTGGTACGGATGGATCTGTCGGATGGCACCGCCGTCGCAGTCAAGCGCGGGCCAAGGGTGGCGACAGAGGCGGCCATGCTGCGCGCCATGGCCGCCACCAGTGCACCCGTGCCAAGGGTGCTGCACCTGCAAGGCGACCTTCTATGCCTCGAATGGCTAGAGGAGACGACCGCGTCCGCCTCTGGCTGGCGCGCACTGGGTAGCGGGTTGGCAAAGCTGCACGCGGCGCGCGGGTCAGGGTATGGCTGGCCCGAGGATTACGCCTTTGGCAAGGTTGTCATCGACAACGCGCCAGCCGCGGATTGGCCGCGTTTCTGGGCGGAACGCCGCCTGCTGCCGTTTCTGAGCGCCCTGCCCCCGGCGATGGCACGGCGGCTGGAATCCGTTGCCCGTGCCTTGCCCGAACGGCTGCCTGCGTCGCCCCCGCCCGCGCTGCTGCATGGTGATCTGTGGACAGGCAACGCGCTGTTCAGCGCCCACGGTGCCTATCTGATCGACCCGGCCTGCTATTATGGCCACGCCGAGGTCGACCTTGCCATGCTCGACCTGTTCGGCGCGCCCGCGCCGGATTTCCACGCAGGCTACGGGCCGGAAACGCCGGGCCGCGCCGCGCGCCGCCCGATCTATCAGCTGTTTCCGGCGCTGGTGCATTACCGGCTGTTCGGTGCCGCCTATCAAGGGTTGGTCTCACGCCTGATCGGTGCAGCCGGGGTCTGAGACCAGCGGTTTTTCAAGGATCTGCACCGCATCCCGCGCGCCAAGCCCGCGCATCAATGCCCACGACGCCGCGTTGAAGCTGTGCACAGAAACCACCCAGCCGTCGCAGCCTGTGGCGCGCGCCTCGGATTCGAACCGCCGTGCCAGCCGCCGTGCGATCCCGCGCCGCCGCCACGATGGCGCAACCGCGATGTGATCGAGCAGCGCCACCCGCCTGCCCTGCTCGACCGCGCTGGCAGGGATGTCGCGCACACGCCAGAGCAGGTAGCCGCGCACGACACCCTCGGCGCGGTACACCAGCCCGAACGCGCCATCATCAAGCTGTTGCGCCAGAAACCCGCCAAGCGCCGCATCATCCGATGCGCCGTGAAAGCGATGCGGCACACGCGACACGTGCAGCGCGTTGAGCCCCCGCAGCAGCGGCGCAACCTGCGGCAGGTCGTGTTTGGAAAGGGGATCAATCATTGAAAAAGGGCCTCCGGTGGCTATGCGCCGGAGGCCCTTTTGGATCTGATATGCGCCCCCGGATCGCACGGGGACAAAGCAGTCGGCGCGCGGGTTATGCGCGTTCCGAATACTCCATGGTTTCGGTGTTCACGATGATGTCTTCGTCCTGCCCGACGAAGGGCGGCACGAGAACCCGCACGCCATTGTCGAGCACGGCGGGCTTGAAGCTGTTGGCGGCGGTCTGACCTTTGACCACCGGCTCGGTCTCGACGATCTTGCAGGTCACCTTTTGCGGCAGGCTGGCATTGAGCGCCTCGGACTCGTGGAATTCCACCAGAATGGTCATGCCGTCCTGAAGAAAGGGGCGACGCTCGCCCAGCAGCTCGGCATCGATCTGCACCTGATCGTAGGTTTCCGTATCCATGAAGATCAGCTGGCCGGCATCTTCGTAGAGGAACTGCATGTCCTTCTGTTCCAGACGCACACGCTCGACCTTGTCCGCCGAGCGGAACCGCTCGTTCAGCTTGGAGCCGTTGCGCAGGTTCTTCATTTCCACCTGTGCGAAGGCCCCGCCCTTGCCGGGCTTCACATGGTCGACCTTGACGGCAGCCCACAGGCCTCCGTTATGCTCCAGCACGTTACCGGGGCGGATCTCGTTTCCGTTGATCTTGGGCATGGGCAAAACTTTGGCAAAAGGTTGATGAGTCTCTGGCAGCTCCTATATCTGGCCTGTTGCCATCGTGCAAGACAACGAGATCTTGAGCGACAGCGATTAGAGATATGCAACCGTCGCATGGCAGACATGCAATCGCGGTGTATCCGAATCAATCGGAATGGTCCATAACGCCACACACGCCGCAAAAGACAAGAGCAATAATCAAAGGTCGAATCATGAAAGATTTCGTGGATAGCACAGCCTACAACGCCGAACAGGGCAACCGCGCGCGCAAGCTTTTTGCCGCCGTGGTACTGGCTGCGCTCGACGACGCGATCGCCGATGACAAGAAGTACGGCAACGGTCCCGAGCAGATCGCCCGCTGGGCGCGCTCACGCGACGGCCGTGAGGTTCTGAGCTGTGCCGGTATCGACCCAAACGAGCGGGTTGTCGCCGGCCTGATGGAATTTGTCGGCAAGGGCGTGCGGACCTCTGTTGCGCTGTCGCGCGAAGAGAGCGAGCGTCGCCATGCTGCCGCTGCTGCCGAGCAGGCTGAAGCCGCCTGATCGGGACGCAGCGTCTGAAGTGAAGAAAGGGGTGTCCCGATGGGGCACCCCTTTCCTTTTGCAGTCTCAGTTTTCGCGCCAGGCTCAGTCCAGTTCGTGGCTGACCAGCATGCGATGGATCTCGCGGCGGACCAGCTTGCGGACGTTGCGGGTGATGCGCTCGCCAAGCGCGCCTTGCAGCTCCTGGCGGACGATGCTGCCGACCATCTCGCGCAGCATCTCTTCGTCGAGGGTGGCGACGGCGGTGCCGGGCTCCTTGCGCGCGTCGACAGGCAGATCCTTGGCGTCGTCCTCAACCTGAGAGCCCCGCCACGGCGGCCCGCCAAGAACCAGCGCCGGCGGCGTGACAGTTTCTACACGCTCCTGCGTCGAGTCTGCGACATCGGTTGCAGGGTCGGCTTTATCTGCATCCGGACTTCCGATCACAAAGGTATCGGCGTCCTCGTGCGCGACGTGATCTTCCCAGTCGAGCGATTCTCTGGCGCGGTGCACAAAGGTTGCCGAGGCCGAGTTTTCGCCCTGTACCGCTTGAGCTTCGGGGGCCGCGCCCCGCGCAATCAGCGCTTCAAGCCTTGCGATCTTGGCGGACAGGCTATCTTCGGCGGGGTCCGGCGCAACATCCGGCCCAGACTCGGGCACCGAATCTTCCTGCGCTGCAAGCATCCGCTCGACCTCGTCGGACACCAGACGCGTAATGAAGCCCGATCGCTCGTCGACGGCAGCTGTGGTCAGCTCTGGCTCTGGTGTGAAAAACTTGGCATCCCGGGTGTCTTCGCTGGCTTGAGGCGTGGCGGCATCAGCGACAGGCATTTCGGGATCTTGCCCACCCTTTTCAACGTCGATCACGCGCTGCGCCGGGGTCAGAACAAGACGATCAGGCCGCTCAGGCGCCTCGGCCGGCGGCTCGCTTCGTGGCCGAGCATCCTCGGACACGAGGCGGCGGATGGAGGACAGGACATCCTCGATTTCCAGATTCGTCACGGGGTCTGACATTCAAGTACCACATTTGCCACACGAACAGCGTACCCCGAGCCGGGGGATCAGACAACAGATGCAGAGAAAGCTAGTTTTTTCCCAGTGCACGCAGGACGCGATCAAGGTCACTGCCCTGCTTCGAGCTGATCGGAGCCGATTTGACCGCCTTGTAATAGGCTTCGGGGTCATATTTCGGCACAGCCAGCCCCAACGTATCCGATGTCAGCTGCCCGATCGACGAGAGCACAGCATAGGCGGCGATGGTTTCATCCACCTGAGACGAGATCAGCGACGCCCGCGCATCGAGCAAGGTCTGCTCGGCGTCGAGCACGTCGAGCGTGGTACGGGCGCCCAGCGTCGCCTCTTCGCGGATGCCATCAAAGGCGACCTGAGCGGCGCGCACCTGTTCACGGGCAGAAATCTGCGACGCCTGCGCGATGCGCAATTGCGCATAAGCGCTGCCGACGCTTTGCTCGACATTGCGCCCGGCAGTGTAGAGCTGCGCACGCGATGCATCGCGATTCGCCATGGCCTGACGGACCTGCGACGCGATTGCCCCCCCTTGGTAGATCGGGCCGGACATACCAAGCGTCACCGAGCCGCCATAGGTCGCTGCGGGACTTTCCCAAGTCTCGGTCCGCCCGTAGCTGCCCTGAAGCGTGAACTTGGGCGATTTGGATGCCTCGGCGATTTGCACGGACAGATCGCTGGTCGCCACGGTGTGGCGCAGTTGAACGATATCGGGATGGTTGCGCAGCGCCATCGTCTTGGCGGTGTCGACCGAACTGGGAAGGCGCGGCAGCCCCTTGGGCTGCTCCAACCGTTCCGGATAATGACCGACCACGGACTTGTAGACCTCGCGGTTCACGGCCAGCTGCCCCTCGGCAGCGGTCAGGTTGCTGCGCGCCGCGGCCAGCTGTGCCTCGGCGGCGGCGACATCGGTACGTGTCACCTCGCCAACCTCGAACCGGTCATTGGCAGCGCGCACCTCTTCGCCCAGCACCCGAACGTTGTTGCGGCTGAGTTCGACCGTTTCCTCCGCACGTCGGACTTCCATGAACGCGGAAACGCCGTTCAGCAGGACCTGCTGCTCAACGCTGATCAGCCCGGCCCGTGTCGCCAGCACCGATTCCCTGGCCGCAGCCCGCCGCAGATTCAGCGCGCCGCCCTGATAAAGCACCTGCGTCGCCACAAGGTTCAGGCTGGCGCTGGTCGATGCGAGGTCACTCCAGACATACTTGCCAGTGGTGGAGCTTTGGCTGTTGGTGTCGCCATAGCTGCGCTCGAATTCGCCCTGCCAGCTTAACACTGGACGCAGCGCCGCCAAGGCCTGCGCCACATCTTCGTCAGCCGCGCGCAGAACGGCGCGATTCTGGTCGAGCAATCCGCTGGTGATATAGGCGCTGGACAGGGCGCTCGCGAGCGTCTCGGCGCCGGCCTGCACGGGCACCAGCGCCGCAAGGCAGACCCCCGCCATGATTCCGATGATCTTGCGTGCCATGGTCCGATCCCTTGCCCCTGTATTGCTTGCCTTTTGCCGCTGTTGCCGCGACTAATCAGTCAGTATCGGCGGCCCGCATGAGTCAAAGCGCGAATTCCGCCTTCTTTTCAAAACCTTTCAGCACCGGCGCCGCAGCGTTGAACGCAAAGCGCCAGCTGATCGCTCCGTCTATTTTCCAGCCGATCCGAACCGTGCCAAGCGCGCCATCCATAAAGATGCAGGCGATCCGCCCGCCATCCTTGAGCTGCGCCAGCAATGTATCAGGAAGAACGGCGACACCGCCTTGAACAATAATGGCATCATAGGGGCCATGCGCCGCCGCGCCTTCGGCCAGAGGGCCGGTGTGCAGCAGGACATTGTCGGCATGTTCGCCCAGCAGGGCCTGCGCCTCGGCGGCAAAGCTCTCGTCATCCTCGACCGCAACCACCGCTTCGGCGATGCGCGCGATGACCGCGGAGGAATAACCAAAGCCCGTGCCGATATCGAGCACCAGATCATCATCGTCGAGGTTCAGCGCATCCAGCATCTTGGCCAGAGTGCGCGCTTCCAGCACGACACGATCCTTTGACAGGTGAAGATTGCGGCCGGCATAGGCTGCCTCGGCCTCTGACGCGGGCACGAACGCCTCGCGCGGGATGCGCAACATCGCATCAATGATCGGGAACTTGGTAACGTCCGAGGGTCGGACCTGCGTATCCACCATCACTCGGCGGCGCGTTGCGAAGTCGGTCATCCGCTAAACTCTTCCGTTCAGTATTCGCTGAAGACGGTTGTGCCACAGATGACGCGGCCTCGCAATCGCGTTGGTTGGAATGCGCCCGGCGGCGATGCATTCCGGTTACGGAAAAATTTCCGCCTCAATCGTCCTCGCCGCTGCGCGGGCGCATCGACGCGCCAGCAGCCCGACCGGCAAGAAACGCCTCGATAAGCGCACCAAGGCCAGCGGTTGGAAGTGGCACATAGGCGCGCCTGCGGCGGAAATACAGCATGACGATCAGACCAAGAAGGATGAAGCCGCCGCCAATACCCAGAGCGGCGGTCAATGCCCCATAGGCATCGACGAGATAAATCCAACCGGCAACAGTCAGGAAACCTGCGCCGATGGCCATAAGAAACCCGCCCAGAACGCTGCCTATGACGCGCCGGACGGTATAATTCAGGCGCGCCTGTATCGCGTAGATCATTGCGCCTGTTACTTCCGGCCGATGTAGCCGATCAGGAAGCCGACCGCCGCCGCGATACCGACAGCCTGAAACGGCGAGGTGCGGATGTGACCGGCGGTGTCGGCCTCAAGCTCGCTGAGCTTGCGACCTGCTTCATGCAGCGCGTCTTCGCCGCGACCGCGCAGTTCGTGCACTTTCGCTTCGGCTTTCAGCTTGGCATCGTTGCCGCGCGACTTGCCAACATCGCCCATCAGTTCGGTCAGCGCCTTGAGATCTCCGCGCAAGGTCGAGATCTGATCCTTGAGCGCATCAATGTCGCTTTGCTTGCCGGGAGCGGTCTCGGTCACCGGGGTGGTTTGTGCATTCGCCATTTCGAAGTCCTCCGGAAAATTCGGTTGTCGTGTGTCCAACGCCCCGAATGGCAGGACAGTTCCCGCCAGCGCTGCATTTTACCAATGCGAAGAATGCGCGCCACGGGTGGCTTGGTTCGAAATAAAGGGCTGCGCCTCCGCGCCAAGAGTTGAGCGTGAAGGCATCGGCATAGATATGATGGCTTCAGGTATCATGACGGACAACCGCACAGCTTAATCTAGCCATCTATCAAATATACAAAAATCTCGATTCTTGCAGCCTCGCGGCGCATAGGATCCTGCGCGCCGCGAAAGAATTTTGGCTTCTTTGAAAACAATCAGAAGTCGAGGTTTTCAACGCTCAGCGCGTTTTGCTGGATGAACTCACGACGCGGCTCGACGACATCCCCCATCAGCTTGGTAAAGATGTTGTCCGCCTCGGCCATGTCGTCAATGCGAACCTGAAGCAGCGTGCGCGCGTCCGGATCGAGCGTGGTTTCCCAGAGCTGCCCCGGATTCATCTCGCCCAGACCCTTGTAGCGCTGCAGCGACAGGCCCTTTTCGCCCTCGTCCAGAATGGTCTTGAGCAGGCCGAGCGGGCCGTAGACCGCCTCGCGCCGGTCCTTGCGCTCGAAACTGGCGGGGGTGTTGTACACCGCCTGAAGCGCTTGGGTGAAGCTGCCGGTTTTGCGCGCCTCGCCCGAACGCAGCATCGAACCATCGAGCGTACGCACCTCTTCGACGCCGCGCAGAATCCGCGCAAGACGGATGCCGCGATCCTGAGTGATGCGGCCATTCCAGCCCTTTTCATATTCCAGCGCCACCATGTCGAGCCGCGCCGCAACCTTGTCGGCCACGCCTTGCAGATCGGCATCGACCGCGCCCGGCGTGAAGGCCCCGGCAATCGCCGCCTGTTCCAGAATATGGCGCGGATAGTGGGTCGGGAAGGCATCAAGCACGCGCTTGAGCTGCCGCGCCTCGTCAATCACACGCTTGAGATCCTGCGACGCGATCGCCTCGCCGGTGCCAAGACGCAGCTGCGCCCCGTCAATGCCCTGATTCACAAGGTAATCGTCGAGCGCCGCCTGATCCTTGACGTAGACCTCGGACTTGCCGCGCGCCACTTTGAACAGCGGCGGCTGGGCAATATAAAGATAGCCGCCCTCGATCAGCTGCGGCATCTGCCGGTAGAAGAAGGTCAGCAGCAGGGTCCGGATATGCGCGCCGTCGACGTCGGCGTCGGTCATCAGGATGATCTTGTGATAGCGCAGCTTGTCGATGTTGAATTCATCGCGACCGATCCCGGTACCAAGCGCCATCACGAGGTTGCCGATTTCCTGACTGCCAAGCATCCGGTCGAACCGCGCGCGTTCGACGTTGAGGATCTTGCCCTTGAGCGGCAAGATCGCCTGCGTCCCGCGATCGCGCCCGGTCTGGGCGGAGCCACCGGCCGAGTCACCCTCGACGATGAACAGTTCGGTTTTCGAAGGATCCTTCTCGGAACAATCCTTGAGCTTTCCGGCAAGGAAATTCACGTCCATAGGGTTCTTGCGCCGCGTCAGTTCACGCGCCTTGCGGGCGGCTTCGCGGGCATGGGCGGCTTCGACGATCTTGCTGACGATGACCTTGGCCTCGCCGGGATGCTCTTCGAGCCACTCGGCCATCTTTTCGTTCATCAGGTTCTCGACCGCCGGGCGCACCTCGGAGGACACCAGCTTGTCTTTGGTCTGGCTGGAGAATTTCGGATCGGGAACCTTGACCGACAGCACGCAGGTCAGACCTTCGCGCGCATCATCGCCGGTAAAAGCGACCTTTTCCTTTTTCGAGATGCCCTTCTCGGCGGCGTATTTGGTCAGCGAGCGGGTCAGCGCGCCGCGAAACCCCGCCATATGGGTGCCGCCATCGCGCTGCGGGATGTTGTTGGTGAAGGGCAGCACATTTTCATGATAGCTGTCGTTCCACCACATCGCGATCTCGACGCCGATGCCGTCGCGTTCGCCAGTCATGTAGATCGGCTCTTCCATCGCGGATTGCTTCGAACGGTCGAGGTATTTGACGAATTCCTTGACGCCGCCATCATAGTGCAGCTCGGTCTGGATCGGGGTGGCGGGGCGCTCGTCTTCGATGATGATGCGCACGCCGGAATTCAGGAACGCCAGCTCGCGCAGCCGCTTTTCCAGCGTCTCGAAGCTGAATTCGAGGTTGCTGAACGTCTCGGTCGAGGCAAGAAAGCGCACTTCGGTGCCGCTCTCGCCCGGGGCGTCGCCGACCTCGCGCAGATGTTCGACCGTGTCGCCATGGCTGAACTTTGCGTAATATTCCTTGCCGTTGCGCCAGATGCGCAGCTCGAGCCAGACCGACAGCGCGTTCACCACCGAAACGCCGACGCCGTGCAGACCGCCCGACACCTTGTAGGAATTCTGGTCGAATTTGCCGCCCGCGTGCAGCTGGGTCATGATGACCTCGGCCGCCGAGACGCCTTCTTCCTGATGCATGTCGACCGGGATGCCGCGACCATTGTCGCGCACCGAAACCGAACTGTCGGCATGGATTTTGACGCGAACGAAATCCGCGTGCCCGGCCAGCGCCTCGTCAATGCCGTTGTCGACGACTTCGTAGACCATGTGATGCAGGCCAGAGCCGTCGTCCGTATCCCCGATATACATGCCGGGGCGTTTGCGTACGGCCTCCAGGCCCTTGAGAACCTTGATGGAATCCGCGCCATATTCCTGCGGAGCGCCTGCGGGCTCGGCCATGTAGCCATCCTCTTGTCTTGTTTGCGCATTTTATAGGGGGAAGACGCGTGTTTGTCACGCGTATGACACCAGATTTGGGTCAGTCCGCCGTCTTTTCAACGAAGGATTGTCCCTGCTCGTCGCGAACCTTCAGCTGTTGCGCCCGTGGCCCGAGTTCGGTGAAAAGTTCCGGCCCCGTTCCGGTCATCCAAGCCTGCGCGCCAAGGGCGCAGATCTCGTCGTACAGCGCCGCACGCCGCTGTGCATCAAGATGCGCCGCCACCTCGTCCAGCAGCAGGATCGGCGGTTCACCCTCGGCCGCCAGCGCGCGGGCATTGGCAAGGATCAGCGAGATCAGCAGCGCCTTCTGCTCGCCGGTCGAACAGTCCGACGCGGGCACGCCCTTGGCGGCGAACACACCGTAGAGGTCGGCGCGATGCGGCCCGACCAGCGTGCGCCCCGCCGCCATGTCGCGAAAGCGCCCCTCGGCCAGCGCCTCGCGCAGATCCTGCTGCGAGCTGGGAATGTCGGCCCCGGTCGATATCAGCTCCAGATCGGCGGCAGGAAACTGCGTTTCGGCCCCCTGTTGCGCCTGCGCCAGACGGTCAAGAGACGCCTGACGCGCGTCCTGAATTGCGGCGCCGCTTTGCGCCATCTGCCGTTCCAGCGCGGCGTACCAATGGGCGTCGCGCACCTGTTCCTTGAGCAGGCGATTGCGTTCGCGCATGGCCTTTTCATAGGTCAGGCTGGCCTCGGCATGGTCGGGGAAGAACGACAGCGTCATCCGGTCGAGAAACCGTCGCCGCCCCTCGGGGGCCTCGATCCACAGCCGGTCCATCGAGGGGATCAGCCACAACACCCGCGCCACCCGCCCCAGCGCCACTTGCGGCGCGGGCTTGCCGTCGATCTCTGTCACCCGCGCGGCGCCCGCTTCGGAGCGGATCATCACTTCGCGCGGGCCAGCCTGCCCCTGCAGCAAGCCGGACACCTTCCACCCCAGCGCCTCGGGCCGGCGCGTCATGTCCTGCGCCGAGGCCCGCCGCATGCCGCGCCCCGGAGACAGCAGCGAAATCGCCTCGATCAGATTGGTCTTTCCTGCACCGTTCGGCCCCCAGATCGCCACTGGGCGCGCATCGACGCGCAGCTCTGCCCGCTGATACGAGCGGAAATGCGACAGGGCGAGCGTGGTGAGATGCAGGCTCATGCCTGTATCTGGCGCAGACAGCGCATGACGGCGGGGCAAGACGCCGCGCCGTCAGGGTCGCATGGATCGGCAAACGCAGCCTTGCAGGTCGTGCGGATCTGGCAGAACAAGCGGGTCCGGCTCAAACCCGCATCGGCATGACGACATAGACGGCGCTGGTATCGGAGCCTTCGCGCATCAGGGTCGGATCGCCGGACGAGTTGAACATGAACACTGCGTTCTCACGATCGACCTGACTGGCAATCTCGAGCAGGTATTTCGCGTTGAAACCGATCTCGAGCGGCTCGTCTGCATAGGCGACGGCCAGCTCTTCCTCGGCGGCGCCGCTGTCAGGCGCGTTGACCGACAGGATCAGGCGATCCTCGTCGAGCTGCAGCTTCACCGCGCGCGAGCGTTCCGACGACACCGTTGCCACCCGGTCGACCGCCTTGGCGAAATCGGTCGCATCGACCTCGAGCCGGCGGGTGTTGCCCGACGGAATAACCCGCGAATAGTCGGGGAAGGTGCCGTCGATGACCTTGGAGGTCAGCGTGATGTTCGGCGTCGCGAAACGCACCTTGGTTTCCGAAACCGACACCGCGATATCCATATCGTCTTCGTCGAGCAGCTTGCGCATCTCGTTCACCGTCTTACGCGGCACGATCACGCCCGGCATCGCCTCGGCATTGCCGGGCAGCGGCGCATCGATGCGGGCAAGGCGGTGCCCATCGGTCGCCACGCAGCGCAGCACCTGCCCGTCTTCACCGTCAGCGACATGCATGTAGACGCCGTTGAGGTAATAGCGGGTTTCCTCGGTCGAGATGGCGAATTTCGACTTGTCGAACAGACGGCGCAGCACCTCGGCCTTGGCGCTGAAATTCGTCGCATATTCCGACGAGGCCATGACCGGGAAATCTTCTTTTGGCAGGGTCGCGAGGTTGAAGTTCGACTTCCCCGCCGTCACCGTCAGCCGCCCCGCCGCGCCATCGTCGGCCAGCTGGACCATCGCGCCGTCGGGCAGTTTGCGCACGATCTCGTGCAGGGTCACCGCCGACACCGTGGTTGCCCCGGCCCGCTCGACCATGCCGGGCGCCTTGTCGAGCACCTCGATGTCCAGATCCGTGGCGCGGAACGTCACGGTATTCCCCTCGGCTTCGATCAGCACATTGGCAAGAATCGGAATCGTATTGCGCCGCTCCACCACCGATTGCGCCTGGCTCACCGCCTTTAGCAGCGTTGCCCGCTCGATACTGACCTTCATGCCCTCACCCTCTTCAGCTGACCGGAAGCGCACGTTAGCGCCATCGCACGGTCGCTCCAATGCAAATGTTCCGCAATTGATCCGACTGTTTCACAGGGACGTCAAGTGCGCGGGGCTGCCCAAAGGCAGCCCCAAGCCGTTTGTGTTGTCAGGAAAACTCACGCGTCAGGCTTCAAGCGCCCGGCGCAGCAGCTCGATATCGTCGGCAATCTGGCTGTCCTTGATGCGCAGCTCTTCGATGCGCTTGACGCCATGCATGACCGTGGTGTGATCGCGCCCGCCGAACCGGCGGCCGATTTCAGGCAGCGAGCGGGCGGTCAGCTGCTTGCACAGATACATCGCCACCTGACGCGGACGGGCAAAGTTGCGCACCCGCTTGGGGCCGATCAGATCCGACAGGCGGATGTGGTAATGCTCGGCCACTTTGCGCTGGATTTCCTCGATCGAGATCTTGCGATCCGAGGCGCGCAGCACGTCGGCAAGGCAATCCTGCGTCAGCTCCATGGTGATCGGCTGGCCGACCAGCGAGGCAAATGCGAACAGACGGGTCAGCGCACCTTCGAGCACGCGAACGTTGGTCGAGATCCGGTGCGCGAGAAATTCGAGAATGCCATCGTCGATCTGCAGCGACGGGTATTGTTCGCGGTAGGTCATCACCTTGGATTGCAGAATGCCAAGGCGCAGCTCGTAGTCGGTCGGGTGCAGGTCGACCACAAGGCCGGACTGAAGCCGCGAGCGGATGCGGTTTTCCAGATCCTTGATCTCGTCCGGCGCGCGGTCGGCCGAGATGATGATCTGCTTGTTCTGATCCACCAGCGCGTTGAAGGTATGAAAGAATTCCTCCTGAGTGGAATCCTTGCCCGCGATGAACTGCACATCGTCGACCATCAGAACGTCGACCGAGCGGAACAGCTCCTTGAAATCCATCATGCGGCGTTCGCGCAGGGCCTGAACGAAACGGTACATGAATTGTTCGGCCGACAGGTACAGCACGTTCAGATCCGGGCGGTTGTTCTTCAGATCATGGGCGATGGCGTGCATCA
This sequence comes from Salipiger sp. 1_MG-2023, assembly GCF_030547555.1. NCBI lineage: Bacteria > Pseudomonadati > Pseudomonadota > Alphaproteobacteria > Rhodobacterales > Roseobacteraceae > Salipiger > Salipiger sp. 1_MG-2023. The sequence continues at coordinate 61,122 of NZ_JAUOQN010000021.1, forward strand.
GGTGGGTCTTGCCGAGGCCGACGCCACCATACAGGAACAGCGGATTGAAGGTCACCTGCCCACCTTCCGCAACGCGCTTGGCAGCGGCATGGGCCAGCTCGTTCGGCTTGCCGACCACGAAGCGATCAAAGGTAAAGCGGGTATCAAGCGGCGCGCTCGGCAGCAATTCGGCCTGAGGCGTCGCTGCCTGTGCCTGCGCCGGGGCCTGCGTCGGCGCGGCCTGCGCCGCGGGGCGCGGGCGGGCATCGACATTGGCAACCTGAAACTTCAGGCGGCTCACCTCGGAATCGATCAGGCTCAGCTTCGCCAGAAGCAGATCGCCGTAATGCTGCGATACGTAGGTCCCAAAGAAATTCGTCGGGACGGTAAACACCGCAACGCCACCCGCCTCGATGCGCTCGAAATCGATCGGTGCGATCCAGGTCTTGTAGTTATTCTCTCCGACCGAGCTGCTCAGCTGGTCCTGCATTGCCCCCCAATGCTCTTTCGTCATCTTGCCCAGCTCCGAAACTTTTTCTGCCATTTGCCCATCTCGTTTCTTTCATCCGCAGCGTTCCCGCTGCGGCACCCGCACGAGACACTTGAATAGGGAAACACCTCCGATCCCGGGCCAGATGGCCCAAGCGAAGATGAACACGCATCCTGAAACGGATAAGTAGCCGCGCCAGCCCCCTCATCCCAAGTGGGGGCGGATCCGGTCGCTCTCCGAGCGTATGATATTACGGACTGGCAGGGCTTGCGCCCAGTTCGGCAGGTTTACAGCAGACCACCGACATTAACAGAACGACCTCAAGCAGTTTGAATGGCCGCCCCGTTTGCCTGTCCCCCCAAGCAATGTGACTCGCTGGGTGAAATTAGCAAGCCTGCCTCATCGGCGGCAACCGATCTTCAATCTTGACTCCGGACTCCACCGCAAAAGAATCTCTGACAGGAATATATTGTGTCCGAAAACGAAAAAGGCACCACATATTGTGGCGCCTTTTCGGTCATCAAATCTCGGCAGCTGTGGCTTTTCAGCCCAGCCTTCCCTCCTTCAGGAGGTGCCTGAAAAGACGTCAGCCCAACGCTTTGACGCGCGAGGACAGGCGCGAAACTTTGCGCGACGCGGTGTTCTTGTGGAACACGCCCTTGGTCACACCGCGCATCAGCTCGGGCTGGGCGGCGCGCAGTGCTGCAGTTGCGGCTTCCTTGTCACCCGACGCGATGGCCTCTTCGACCTTGCGCAGGAAAGTGCGGATCCGCGAACGGCGTGCCTTGTTGACGGCGAAACGCTTTTCGTTCTGACGGGCGCGCTTTTTTGCCTGGGGCGTATTTGCCATGATGATCAGTCCTTATTTTCGTAAGTTACGACAACTCGGCGGTTTGTTCCGCCAGGGCGTCATGGATTCGGGGTCGCGCAATAGCACTCAGACCCGAACATCTGTCGCCGGACCGATTCTTGCCTGAGCGGGCATCACGCGCATGTAGCCGCCGCCAATACATCATTCTCTGCGCCATGCAAAGGGGAAACCTGCAAGGCTCGTAGAATCGGCTCATATGATTTATGGTCGGGGTCCTGCCTCGGCAGGAGCAGTTCTCACTGAGAGGAGGAATCAGAGATGGACGCAATCAAGATCTCGGAATACGCGACTGCGCTTTACAACGCCCATGGCGCCCAGGCTGAAGTGGAGGCCGCACGGCGTGCGCGCGAATGCGAGGCCGCCGGGAAGACCGCCGAACAGGAGGATTGGAGCGCCATACAAGCCGCGATCCGGGCCAAGCGCGGGGCGCTGCAATCGTGAAAGACATCGGCCCGCCAAGAGGCGGGCCGATCGGATCAGCGGTCGCGGAACTGCGCGGTGCGCTTTTCCTGAAAGGCCGCCATGCCTTCCTTCTGATCCTCGGTGTTGAACAGCGAGTGGAACAGGCGGCGCTCGAACAGCAGACCTTCGGCCAGCGTGGTCTCATAGGCGCGGTTCACCGCCTGCTTGGCCGCGATCGTGGCGATCAGCGATTTCTCGGCGATCTTGTCGGCGGCCTTGCGGGTCTCTTCCATCAGCTGCTTTACCGGCACGACGCGGGACACGAGGCCCGAGCGCTCTGCCTCTTCGGCATCCATGAAGCGCCCCGTCAGGTGCATATCCATCGATTTGGATTTGCCGACATAGCGCGTCAGGCGCTGCGTGCCGCCGATTCCGGCAATGACGCCAAGGTTGATCTCGGGCTGGCCGAACTTGGCGGTTTCGCTCGCGATGATGAAATCGCACATCATTGCCAGCTCGCAACCGCCGCCGAGCGCGTAGCCCGAAACCGCGGCGATGATCGGCTTGCGCACCTTCGCCGCGGCATCCACCGTCGGCTCGAAGAAATCGCCGAGGAACATCTCGACAAAGCTCTTTTCCGACATCTCCTTGATGTCCGCCCCGGCGGCAAAGGCCTTGGCCGAGCCGGTCAGGATGATGCAGCGCACTTTCTCGTTCGCATCCGCTTCGGTCAGCGCCTGCGCAAGTTCCGCGAGAAGGTGGCTGTTCAGAGCGTTCAGAGCGTCGGGTCGATTGAGGGTGATCGTGGCAACGTGGTCCTCGACTTCGACGATGATCGTCTCGTAGGCCATGACTGCGGGCTCCCGTCCGTTAGCGTCAAAACGCAGCCTTACCAGCTTGGGCCTCTTGATCAAGTTATCTTTGACACGCCCCGCAGTAGAAGGACGAGCGGCCAGATTGCACCACGCGCTGCACCTGCCGGCCGCATCCGGGGGTTCGGCAGGGTTGGCCCTCGCGCCCGTAAACATCAAAGCTGTGCTGAAAATATCCAAGTTCGCCATCGGCTTGGCGAAAATCCCGCAAGCTTGACCCGCCCGCAGCGATCGCCTCTTCGAGAACCTGACGGATGATCGGCACCAGCGAGGCGATGCGCGCGGCGGCAATCGCGTTGACGCGACGTCTCGGGTCGATGCCTGCCCGGTAAAGCGCCTCGCAGACGTAGATATTGCCCAGTCCCGCGACGATTTTCTGGTCGAGCAGCGCCGATTTCACCGGCATCGAACGCCCCGCAAGCGCCTTGGCCAGATGCGACTCGTTGAAGGCATTGCCCAGTGGCTCGGGCCCCAGCGCGGCCAGCAGGGGGTGACTGTCGGCGCTGGCGGTCTGCATCAGATCCATCGCGCCAAAGCGACGCGGGTCATTGAAAGTGACGCGCGCGCCGCCCTCCAGATCGAACACCACGTGGTCATGCTTTTGCGCCACCGGATGGTCGTGCACGAAGCGTCCCAGCGCATCGCCCGACACCAGCATCCGCCCGGTCATGCCCAGATGCACCAGCAAAGTCTCTCCGGTATCGAGATCGGCAAGAATGTATTTCGACCGCCGCCGCAACCGCTCGATCCGCGCGCCGGTCAGCCTGTCGGCCATGCGGTCGGGGAAGGGCCAGCGCAGGTCCGGCCGGTTCACCTGCGCGCTGGCGATCCGCGCCCCTTCCATCACCGGCGCAAGCCCTCGGCGGACGGTTTCGACCTCTGGCAGCTCCGGCATGACGTCTCCTTGACCATGGGCCGCATTGCAGCGGCTTTCCTGCGCTCTATAAGGAGACAGAGCATAAGGACGACAAGACCCATGAGCGACCAGAGCCCAAAAACCACGCATTTCGGCTTCACCGATATCCCCGAGTCCGAGAAGGCCGGTCGCGTCCGTGGCGTGTTCGGCTCGGTCGCGTCGAAATATGACGTGATGAACGACGCGATGTCGTTCGGCATTCACCGCATCTGGAAGGATGCGATGATGGATTGGCTGGCGCCGCGCCCCGGATCAAAGCTGCTGGATGTGGCCGGTGGCACCGGCGATGTGTCATTCCGCTTTCTCAAGCGGGCCGGGTCGGGGCACGCCACCGTGCTTGACCTGACCGAACCGATGCTGATCGCAGGGCGCCAGCGCGCCGAAGCCGACGCCATGGCCGATCAGCTTGATTGGGTCGTCGGCGACGCCATGGCGCTGCCGTTCAAGGACAACAGCTTTGACGTCTACACCATCTCTTTCGGCATCCGGAACGTCACCCGCCCGCAAGAGGCCCTGAACGAAGCCTACCGCGTGCTGCGGCCCGGCGGACGGCTGATGGTTCTAGAATTTTCGCAGATTCCCAATGACATGATGCAGAAGGTCTACGATCTGTATTCGTTCAACATCATCCCGAAGATGGGTAAGTTGATCGCCAACGATGCGGACAGCTATCAATATCTGGTGGAATCGATCCGCAAATTCCCGGATCAGGACACTTTCCTGTCGATGGTGCGCGCGGCTGGCTTCGAGAACGCCAAATATCGCAATCTCTCCATGGGCATCGCCTGTCTGCATTCGGGCTGGAAGATCTGAGATGCGCGGCCCGCACAACATCCTTCGCCTGATCCGGACCGGGGCCACGCTGGAACGCACCGGCGCGATGAGCGTCGTGCTCGATGCCTTCGATGCGCCGTCGTCGATCCGAGTGGCGTTCCGGACGCTGGTCTGGCCGTTCCGCTGGCTGGGAATCGAAGGCGATGTGTCGATGCCTCCAGCCACCCGCGCCCTGACGGCGCTTGGGCCGGCCTACATCAAATTCGGGCAGATTCTGTCGACGCGGCCCGATGTGGTCGGCGACGAACTTGCGCAGCAGTTGCGGGTGCTGCAGGACAAACTGCCGCCCTTTGGTCTCGACGAGGCGCGCGAGCAGATCGCGGCCGAGATCGGCCATCCGGTGGAGGAGCTGTTCTCGGAATTCAGCCCGCCGGTCGCCGCCGCATCGATTGCGCAGGTGCACAAGGCGCGGCGGGCGGACAACGGGCAGGTCGTGGCGGTAAAGGTGCTGCGCCCGGGGATCGAGCGTGCGTTTCGCACCGATATCGACGCATTCTACTTTGCCGCCAACATGATCGAAACGCTGTCTCCTTCGTCTCGCCGGCTGCGGCCGCGCGAGGTGATCCGGCATTTCGAAAGCGTGGTGATGGGCGAGCTGGATCTGCGGCTTGAAAGCGCGAATTCCAGCGAGTACGCGGCGAACACGCAAGGCGACGCCGGGTTTCAGCTGCCCGAGGTGGTGTGGGGCCTGTCGAGCCGGCGCGTGCTGACAATGAACTGGGCCGAAGGCGTGCCGCTGGGGGACAATGACGCGATCGATGCAGCAGGCCATGATCGCGAAGCGTTGTCGGAGCGGGTGCTGCAGCTGTTCCTGAATCATGCGCTGCGCGACGGATTCTTTCACGCAGACATGCACCAAGGCAACCTGAAGGTGGCCCCGAACGGCGATATCATCGCATATGATTTCGGCATCATGGGGCATATCGACGAATACACCCGCCGGGTTTACGCGGAAATTCTCTACGGATTCATTCGCCGCGACTACAAGCGTGTTGCTGAGGTGCATTTCGAGGCAGGCTATGTGCCAGCCGACCGTGACGTCGACGAGTTCGCCCGTGCGCTGCGCGCGGTCGGCGAGCCGATCTTCGGCATGGATGCGACGCGGATTTCCATGGCGCGGCTGCTGTCCTACCTGTTCGACGTCACCGAACGGTTCGGCATGGAGACCCGTACCGAACTGATCCTGTTGCAGCGCACCATGGTGGTGGTCGAAGGTGTCTCGCGATCGCTGAACCCACGCATGAACATCTGGAACGTCGCCCAGCCGGTTGTCGAGGATTACATCAAGAAATCCATCGGCCCCCGAGCCGCGCTGAAAGATCTGGCCGAGACCGCCCGCGTGCTTGCCCGTTTCGGGCCCCGCCTGCCCGGGCTGGTCGAGGCGGCTCTTGTCCGGCAAGCGGAACACGAGGTGTCGCAAACCATCAGCCCGTGGCTGCATCGTCTTGGCTGGGGGGCTGCCGGGGTCGCGGTCGGCGCGATCCCAGTGCTGATCTGGGCGTCTTTGATCTGATCCTTGCCCTCCACCACCCATGTCATGCGGCGCCTGCGGAATAGCGGGTGACTGGCAAAGGCATCAACGTATTGCGGTGATGTCGTCGGCGTTCACCTCGCTGCCATCGGACAGCGTGAGTTTCACCAATGCACCGACCTGTCGCACCTCGATCACCGGATTATAAACCTGTGCCGGGCTTTCACTTTTCAGCACACCGTCGGTATAGCTCTGGATCGCAAAGGAATAGATCCCGCTCGGCACCTGATTGCCATCGCTGCCGGTGCCTTGCCAGCCTACCAGAGGATCCGACTGGTCAAGCGCCAGAGTCTCGACCGTGGCGCCGCTTTCATCGCGAACCACCAGTTTGGCGCTGGTCGCGCCGCTCGCATAATCGGGTCGCAAGATGATCGCATCGCCATTGAAATACACCGGCGCCTCGGACAACACCTCGCGATTGATCCACGAGCCAAGCTCCTTGAACGTGCCGCCGGTCAGAGCGGCAGTCAGGTCCGAGAGCAGATCGTTGGTCAGAACCTGCTGTTCCACCGATGAGAACGTCGCGAGCTGTGTCGCATAGTCGGCAGAATCGAGCGGATCGAGCGGATCCTGATTCTGCATCTGAGCGGTGAGCATCTTCAGAAAGGTTTCGAAATCCGAGCTGACGACCGGCGTGCTGGTGCTTGCCGATGTGCTGGTCGTGGCGGTCGCGGCAGTGGTGGCGGATGTGACAGTTCCGGTATCCATCGGAAACTCCTTAAAAACGAAGATCAAGACCGCCCGAAGCGATCGAGAGCGGGGGGGCAGTATCGGGTGAGTCGGTGAGTTGCGGCACATCCTGCGCGGTCACCGGCATCGCGCGGCCTCCGCCAGGATTGCTTCCGGTGTGACCGTCTCCAAAGGTAAAACTGGTCGACTCGTAACCAAGTTCATCAAGGTAGCGAGAGAGCTGGTCGATGTTCCGGCGAAGCATGTCGAGCGTCTCGGGGCGTTCGGCCGAGATATGCATGGTCATCCCATGCTCGCCATGCATCATCTTGAAACGCATGAGCCCGAGTTCGTCAGGACGAAGCTGAAGCTCGATAGACCCATCGCTATTCGGTGTGCCGGTTGTTGCGGCATCAGCAATCTGGCGCATCACGGCCGACGTGTGTTCCGCCCGTGCCGAGGGCGGCGAGGCCGCATGCATCGAGGCCGATGCACTTCGTATATCGCCCGAGGTCACGCCGATGGCATCGCCGGGCAACACCTTGTCATCAGAGAGTTCGCTTGGGTCCATTTGGCCGACGACGGAATCACCGGCCGGAGAGGTAGAGGGCAGATCAATCGACGGTCGGCTCCCCGTCCCGACACTTACGGTGTCACTGTGAGCCGCCGCGCGACTGCTTCGAAACACCGGCGGTGTCTGTGCATTGGAGGCAGCGGGCGCTTCATCCGAATCGGATTTTACGTCAATCGGCGAAATGTCAGGTGATGCGGCGGCGCGTGTGAGCTGGATCGACGTGTCGCCTGTCAATACCGGAACCTTGGCCGGGATCTCGCGGAATGTCGCGACCGCTTTGTCGGGTATGGATGCGACAGAAGACGCCGCCGTTGAAGCTGCGGAAACCGCCTGATTTGAACCTGTTGCGGAAGTCACCCCGCCCTCGAAAACCTCGCTGATATTTTTTGCGCCCGTCGCGGCGGGCCCTTCCATGACTGATGGGCGCGAACTCGGAGCGTGAGACGTAATGGAGGGCTGCGCTTGCGTTGGTGCAGAGCCCTTGAGGGTTGAAATGTGAATCGGGTCAATTGGCGTCATCCGATCAGATCCTGCGATCGGAGTATTCTGTGTATCGCGCAATAAGGGTTCAGGTTTAAAAACATGGTTCGAACGCGCAGAACGCTCCGCCGAGGGTGAACCGACGATCTGTTCAGAGTCCGCATCGCCGTCGGCGATGACTGCAAATCTGGTCTCTGTCGCGTCCCAGCTCGGAGCCATTTCGGGGAACTCCGGTCCCGGGGAAGGCGAGCGTTGCGCGGCCTGCGGCACGGCGAGAGAGACCGCTTCCCCGTCCGGAAAAAGCGCGCTGCGCAGTGTGGTTCCAGCGCTGTTCGTTGGTATGTTGGAAGACACTGCTGAAGACATGATATCAACGAATGAACCGGCGTCGTTAGCGCTGGCGGTCACCGGCTCTGAAGTCGTAGCGTGCGTCATCTCTTGGGAAGGAATCCCTTGCACTGGGAGGCTTTCCACCTGCGCTGCTTTCTGCACAGAACTGCCGGGCACGCGTTGCACCACCGCCTCCGCCTTGGAAGAGCCGGAGTTGACATCAACGTCTGCCTTGGCAGCGATTGTCGGCTCGGCATTCACGTCAGATCGACCCTGTGCCGCATCATGATGTGCCGTGATCGCCATACCTGACGTAGAAGTCGCCTGACGGACCGAGGTGCCGTTCGCCGAACTCTCGGCTCTATTCGTCATCCCGCCTTGGGTAGATATGCCGCTCTGATACGCTGGTGACGCCAGATTGCGACCAGCAGAGCGTTGAATTGCCAAGGCGCTGCGCCAGATCGGACGGCCCCGTTCGATCGCCTTTGGCACATCCTGCGACGGCGCCTGCACCCGCGCGCTGATCGAGGAGTCCACAAGGCTCGAACCTTCGACCTGTGGCCGGGGAATCGACGATACTTGGCCTGACAGGATCGGCTCGCGAGTCTTCCCTGCCCGGGAGGGCTTTTGCGATGCGACAAAGACATGCTGCGCAATCACGCCTTCCTTGACCGATGCTTCCGTTGCCGATCCAGCGCCAGAGACCTCGACATCAATACGCTCGGGGTTTGGGCCGCCCGTAATGGAATTCGCTGGCCTGTGGACGCCTTTCTGCATCGCACCGGAGGGCTCCTGAGTCACCTTTTCGGAATGACGCCCGCCCAAGTTGCTGCTTCGGACCGCATCTTTACCGGCAGGTACCTGTGTATAGGACAGCGGTGTCACCGCGCCGGCCTTCTGCTCCGCCTGGCGCATCACAAGCCGGTCCGCAACGATTTCGGGCTGACGCGTCACATCTGGAGTAAGCGATGAAGCGGTCAAGGCGAGAGCGGCCTTCGCGTCCGAGGGTGCAGTCGGTGTTTCAGCCACCTCTGCCGATGGCTCTTCTGTTTGCACGACTGTTGCAACCGGATCTGACATATCATCATGCACCTTCGACTGCGACGAGGTAGAGGTAGCGCCAGTATGCTTGGCGAATGTCACTGGCTTGGGCGCCCCCCTTTCAGCAGGCGAGCCGTCCGGTTTGATAGTGACGTGACCATTAATTGCGACCTTCGTTTCAACCTCAATAGCGTCGACGTGATCAACCGGCGGCTCTTGCGTGGCTTCAATCGCGTCCGCGTTGGACTGGCCTTCGACGACTTGAACGCCTTCCGGGATCAGCTCGTCCGAAGTGTCGGTTGATTGTCCATCTTCGTCCTGCCCGGCATCTTTGGCGTCCTCAGAATCGGCCATTGCCGTCGCGGCCGGTTCTTCTGTCGGAGGGGCCGGTTCACCCTCGACGTTTGTCTCGAGCTCCGAATCGGGGGTGACCTCTTTGTAGACGTCATCGAAAATTAGCTCGTCCAAGGCACCTTCGGCACCTGATTGCTTGTCTTTTGGGGCCTGCAATAGCCCGAACAGACCTGACAGTTCACTCAACATTGGTCGCTCCGGGAGTTCTTCCACTGTCGAGAGCTTAAACAGAACATCCTTACCGCTTCTTTACCGCACCCGAGTCAGATTGGGCCAGTTGAGTCGAATTGGAGAAACCAGATGGACATCAGCGGCATGCCCGCCCCCCCCCGAGCCGAGGCGCAATCGCGCACCGAAGCGTTGCGCGCTGCGACCGTCGCGCTCGAAGCGACGTTCCTTGACGAAATGCTGAAGGCAGCCCGCTTCGGTGAGCCGCGAAACGCCTTTGGTGGCGGCGAGGGCGAAGCGCAGTTCAGTTCCTTTCTCAGGCAGGAACACGCGCGCGCACTGGCCGAAAATGGCGGGATTGGCATCGCTGAATCCATCTTCGAAGCAATGAAGGACAGAATCCATGACTGAATCAGCCAAATCACACGAAGCGATTCTCACGGCGCTTGATGCGCTTCTCGAAGAAGAGCGAAAAGCGCTTCTGCAGGGCGATCTTGATATGATCGGGGTGCTTCTTGAACATAAGGCCACCCTCATCTCAGAGCTCGATGACGCCTCGCCCGACGAGGCCGACGCGATCCGGCCGGTGCAGCTTAAATTGCGTCGCAACCAGGATCTCTTTGATCAGGCTCTTGCGGGGATAAGAAATGTCGCAAACCGGCTGGGCGAGATGCGACAGGTCCGCCGCTCGATCGATGTCTATGATGCCAAGGGTCATCGTTCGTCGATTGGCGGTGACGGGACCGGCAGCTTCGAGAAGCGCGCGTGACAGGACTTGAGTCAAATCGAGCGCAACCGACCAGCGGGTCTTAGGGCGGTATTAGGATTCGAGGCGCATGTTGTGCCTGCATCCAGAGCGGATGACGCAGCGGGTGAGACGCCCGGGCTGCCATCGTCAGAAAGACGTTCAGGAAGCCGGTTCCGGCAAAATCACAAAGCGGTGCAAAGCATCGCATGACTGTAAGGACGAAATATCCATGTCTAGCATCCTGACGAACAATGGCGCCATGGTGGCGCTGCAGACCCTCAAAAGCATCAACTCGGACCTCGCCACCACGCAGGGCGAGATCTCGACCGGCAAGTCCGTGTCGAGCGCCAAAGACAACGCCGCTGTCTGGGCCATCGCCAAGACGATGGAAGCGGACGTCAAAGGCTTTGCAGGCATCAGCGACAGCCTTGCACTTGGCCAATCGACAGTGTCAGTTGCCCGCTCCGCCGCCGAAACGGTGACTGAGCTTCTGACCGACATCAAGGGCAAGATCGTCGCCGCCCAGGAAGAAAATGTCGACCGCGGCAAGATCCAGACCGACATCGACGCACTCCGCGACCAGATCGGTGCGGTGGTGGGCGCAGCCCAATTCAACGGTCTGAACCTGCTTTCGAACACCGAAACCACCGCAGGCAGCGGCAGCATCAACGTGCTGGCGTCCCTTGACCGCTCCTCCTCCGGCGTCACCGCAAGCGACATCAGTGTGGCAAAGCAAGACCTTGGGACCTCTGCAAGTTCGATCAACGTCGCAGCAGCCGGCTACACCGCTGCTGGATCCGACGCTATGAGCGGCGCGGCAAACACTGGTGCCATTGCCCTGGCCAGCAACGCAACTCCCGTGACGACCGTTGCCGTCGTTGGCCAGACCGCAGGCACGGGCACTAACTCGGTTGCCGCCGGCACCGGCTTCACCGCCACAATCACGGCCGGTTCCGGCATCTTCGCCACCGGTATGAACACCACCACAACCGCCGGCAATCAGGAAATCGTGTACGTCGCACGTGATGGCGATACCGAAGCGGACGTCGCGCAAGGGCTTGTTGATGCTTTCAACAGCTACATCAGTGAGAATGATACTGCTGTTGCAGCAGGTATTTCGGCATCGGTGAATGCGACCAACCTGAACCAAATCGACATCACTGGTCCGGATGCTTCGCAAGGTACAGGTGCAATCACCGTTCAGTTCCAGACCGCTGCAACGGCGGACACCACCATTGGCGGTCGTCTCGAAAAGCTGGGCGAAATCGACGTAACGACTCAGGCGGGCGTCGACTCGGCTCTGAACGATATCGAGGATCTGTTGCAGACCGCGATCGACTCGGCGTCTTCTTTCGGTTCCGTCCAGGGCCGCATCGAGACCCAAAGCTCGTTCATTTCGAGCCTAACCGACTCGCTCAAGTCCGGTATCGGCACGCTTGTCGATGCTGACATGGAAGAAGCCTCCGCGCGCCTTCAGGCGCTCCAGGTGCAACAGCAGCTGGGCATTCAGGCGCTGTCGATTGCCAACCAGGCACCGCAGCAGCTTCTGTCTCTGTTCCGCTAACGCAGACAGTCGGAGGCTGGCCAGTCCGGCCTCCGATACTCCTGATCCGTTAAATCATAGAAACAGAGTCAGAAGGTTCTGCCGTGAACGCCCAAACAATGGCGCAACGCGCCTACGCAGAAAATGCCCTAAGCACACGCACCGATCGGTCCATCGAATACGAACTGTTCGCACGCGTGACGCACCGTATCAAAGCCGCTGCCGAAGCTGGCAAGATCGCGTACCCGAGACTGGTGCAAGCCCTTTATGACAACCAGAAGCTCTGGACGGCGCTCGCCATCGATGTGGCGGACCCCGGGAACAGGCTCTCCCCGGAATTGCGTGCGCAGATTTTCTATCTGGCCGAGTTTACACAGGTTCACACCGGAAAGGTATTGGCGCGCAAGGCACGCCTCGCACCCCTTCTTGAAGTGAATGCCGCGATCATGCGCGGCCTCAGCGCCGGAGGAACGAAGCGATGAGCGGCCTCGTTCTCAAGCTGGGCCCGCGTGAACGGGTTCTGATCAATGGTGCTGTAATCGAAAATGGCGATCGGCGCAGCCGTTTGTCGATTGTGACGCCAAACGCGAACATCCTCCGCCTGCGTGATGCGATTCACCCGGATGACGCGCGCACGCCGGTTCGCCGTCTGTGCTACACTGCCCAACTTGTTCTCACGGGGGATGCAGAAGCTGACGTGGCAAAGTCTCAGTTGCTGCGTAACATCGAGGAATTGAGCCGCATTCTCACGGACCCGGACAGCCGCAAGCTGTTGACAACAGCCACTGACGCTCTTCTCGAAGAACAATTCTATCAGTGTCTCAAGGCACTGCGTGCCCTCATCCCACGAGAGGATCGGCTTCTCGCCGCGACAAGGCAATGAGTTACACACCCACAATTGCTGGTTCTGGCCTTGTTGGCTGGCAGATGCTTCAAGCAACGATGTCCTCGCAGCGGGCTGCCTTCAATAACAGTGCTGAGATCACGCGAGAAACGAACTATTTTCAGGAGAAGATCGGGAGCATCTCGTCAGCCGAAGAGCTTGTCAATGACCGACGGTTGCTCAGCGTGGCGCTCTCCGCTTTTGGAATGTCCGAGGAAATTGATAGCAAATATCTTATTCAACGGATCATCCAGGAAGGCGCCGACGACGACAGCTCACTAGCCAATAGACTTGGTGATAGTCGGTACATCACCCTCGCTCAGACGTTTGCCTTTGAAAGAGTCGTAGAGCATCGGACACAAGAGGAAGGATTTGGGGATGCCATTTTTTTTACATATGAAGGAAAAATGAGATCAGAACTCGAAGCATCCCTGCAGCAATCTCAATATGAAAACGACCTGGTATATGCTGCGGTCTTTGAGACCCAGGTGGTCTCAAACATCGAAGATATGCGAGAATATTTTATTGACAATATCAAGAACATCGAATCCGTTGAAGAATTATTAAATGACCACGATCTAACCTCAGTCGTATTAAAGGCCTTCGACTTGGAGGATCGGGCTGGAAGCACCACTATACTGAAGCGTATCTTGTCCGAAGATCCAGAACTTTCGGGATCATTGTCGACGGTTCTCGAGGACAAGAATATGGTCTCGCTTGCCAAGACATTTGCCTTCTACGACGCTGAAGGTAAAACATCGCTTCAGGGAGATAACTTCGCCGAAAACATCGCGAATGAGTTCATGTGGCAAGAATTCATGGATTCAGTAAGTGAGCTTGATTCGTCGATCGGCACAGCTCTGCAATTTCAAAAATCTGTCCCTAGCCTTGCGTCGAGCAGCATTAGCGAAAGTGCAAAATGGTATAGTGTTCTTGGAAGTACACTTATGCGCAGTGTATTCGAAACAGCACTTGGGTTGCCAGATGGTTTTAGTCAAATTGATATCGACAAACAACTAGAGATGATACAGGAGAAAGCTGAGGCTCGTTTTGGTATTTCGTCATTCAGAGACCTAGAAGATGAAGGCGTTTTGAATAAAATTATCCACAGCTACCTTTTGCAGGATCAGCTTTCGCCGGAGAATAGCTTTGGGTCCCAGCAAATCGCTCTAACGCTACTGAGTGGCTCTGTTGCACAAAGCCGCTGATGGCCAAGCTGCCCCTTCCCCCGGACACACTTATCCTACAGCCTCGGTCA